>NZ_RZQG01000143.1:0-9711 GCF_003998635.1 Mesorhizobium sp. M7D.F.Ca.US.004.03.1.1 | reverse complement strand
GACGTGGCGACATGACGACGATGCGCGTCGACAGATACACCGCTTCGGGGATGGAGTGGGTGACGAAGCAGATGGTCTTGTTGGTGCGCCCCCACAGCTCCAGCAATTGCTCGTTGAGATGGTCGCGCACGATCTCGTCCAGCGCGCCGAACGGCTCGTCCATCAGCAGGAGGTCGGCGTCGAAGGCCAGCGCACGGGCGATCGAGGCGCGCTGCTGCATGCCGCCCGAGAGCTGCCAGGGATATTTCTTCTCGAATCCCCTAAGGTTGACGAGATCGAGCGTGCGCTTGATCCGCTCCACCTGCTCCGCCTTGGACAGGCCCATGATCTCCAGCGGCAGCCCGACATTGCGCTCGATGGTCCGCCACGGAAACAGCGCCGCCGCCTGGAAGACATAGCCGTAGGCGCGTTTCTCCCGCGCCTGTTCTGCTGTCATGCCGTTGACCGAAATGGTTCCCGAGGTCGGCTTCTCCAGATCGGCGATGACGCGCAGCAGCGTGGTCTTGCCGCAGCCCGAAGGCCCGATGAAGGAGACGAACTCACCCTTGCCGATGGTGAGATCGACATTGGACAGCGCCTGCACCGGCCCGTCATTGGTCTGGAAGGTCAGTCCGAGTTTGCTTGCCGCGACGACGGCTGGCGAAGTCCCTGTCATCGGCTGCCGCCTGCCTGTTCCCGCCCCTGCGGTGCCGGCTGGAATCCGATTGCTTTTATCGCGATGTTGTTTTCCACTCGCCCTGTCCCATTGGTCTTGTCCCACGCAATCGACGCCCGGAGTTTCCCCGATGTCGCCCAAACCCACTTGTCATCTTATCCGCCCTGAAAGCACTTATGAAGGCAAGCAGGGATTGACCTATTTCGCCGGCATCGCCACGGAGACCGTCGGCTCCTCCGGCATCTGCATGCACTTGCTCACCTTGCCGCCCGGTGCCCGCGCCAAGGCGCACATGCATGAGAGCCATGAAACGGCGATCTATGTCCTCTCCGGCGAAGTCCATACCTGGTACGGCGACCGGCTCGAGCATCATATCGTCGTCAAGGCCGGCGACCTTTTCTACATTCCCGCCGGCGTGCCGCATCTGCCGGCCAATCTGAGCGGCGCCCCGTCTTCGGCCGTCATTGCCCGCACCGATCCCAACGAACAGGAAAGCGTCGTCCTGCTGCCGGAACTGGATGCGCTGGTCGCCTGAAGCCGACGGGATCGCTGTCATTTGCACCGCGAAACGTCCCCCATGACGTTGCCGTCCTCATCGGCGATCGTCAGCTTCTTGGCGTTCTTGGCGCTGTGCTTGATGGTAAACTTGGTCGGCTCCTGTCCCTCTTCGCCTTCCGCCTCACATGTCGCCGTCACCACGAGCGATCCGTCAGCCTGCGCTTGCGTCTTCGTGAACGTGCAGGCGCTGGCGGCGGTGATCAATTCCTTGTCGGTCAAAAGCAGCATCTGATCGGCGGCGACTTCCTGGCCGTTGCGGTTGATGCAGCCATATTTGTCGCCATAGGGTTTCGACAGATCGATACCGGCCGCCGAAGCCTGGCCGGCCGCCAACACAAAAACCATCGCAACAGAAAAACGAAAACCACGCATGCTCACCCCCCCAATGCCCAACGTTACAAACATGATTGCAGCGGCCCCATTTCCTCAAGGCCTGGAATGGTGACGAAGAAACCATCCTCTCCCTTGTTGGTGACCACGACGGTTTCGATTGTCGTTCCCGCCTCGCCCTCGGCGGAACAGGTCGAAGTCAGCGATTGTGCGCCCAGCACCAGCGTCAATTGCTGCGCGAACCGGCAGCCGCTGCCATAGGTCTCGATGCCTTCAGCCGTCAGCACGATATAGGCATCGCTATCCTGATAACCGGCCTTGACGCCGGCACAGCCGACATCATTGCCCCAGGAGCCGGCCAGCACGCCGCCTGCTGCTGCCGGGCTGGCGACACTTGCCGCCAAGACCAACGAAATGAGCGCGGCCGAACGCGCCAAGCTCAAACCCCGGTCGCCGGGATACCGGTGCGTTCCACCTTGCGGGGCGCAGAAATCTCTTTCCACGTCGACAGCGCCCGGTTGACCGCCGCATTCGGCTCGCGGCCGACGAACTCGCCATGACCGGGCTTGGCCTTGACCTCGGCCTCCTGGATCGACAGTTCGCCGCGCGAGAAGACGAAGCGCGGCAGGCCGGTCACCTCGAACCCTTCGAAGACATTGTAGTCGATGACGGACTGCTGCTTCTTCGAGGAAATCTTCTTCTTCCGCTTCGGATCCCAGACGACGATGTCGGCATCCGCGCCTTCGACGATGGCGCCCTTTTTCGGATACATGTTGAGGATCTTGGCGATGTTGGTCGAGGTCACCGCGACGAACTCGTTCATCGTCAGCCGGCCGGTGTTGACGCCCGTCGTCCACAGCACCGGCATGCGGTCTTCAAGCCCGCCGGTGCCGTTCGGGATCTTGGTGAAATCGCCAACGCCGTTTCGCTTCTGCTTGGTGGTGAAGGCGCAATGGTCGGTCGCCACCACCTGCAGCGAGCCCGCCTGCAGGCCGGCCCACAGCGAATCCTGGTGCAATTTGTTGCGGAAGGGCGGGCTCATCACGCGGCGCGCCGCATGATCCCAGTCCTTGTCGAAATACTCGCTCTCGTCCAGCGTCAGGTGCTGGATCAGCGGCTCGCCGAACACCCGCATGCCCTTCTGGCGCGCCCGGCGGATCGCCTCATGGCTCTGCTCGCAGGAGACATGCACGACATAGAGCGGCACGCCTGCCATGTCGGCGATCATGATGGCGCGGTTGGTCGCCTCGCCTTCCACCTCAGGCGGTCGCGAATAGGCGTGGCCCTCGGGACCGTTGTTGCCGGCGGCCAGCAGCTTCTGCGACAGGGCAGCAACGACGTCGCCATTCTCGGCATGCACCAGCGGCAGCGCGCCGAGATCGGCGCAGCGCTGGAACGACGCATACATCTCGTCGTCATCGACCATCAGCGCGCCCTTGTAGGCCATGAAATGCTTGAACGAGGTGATGCCCTTGTCGACGACAGTGGCCATCTCGTCGAACACCTGCTTGCCCCACCAGGTGATCGCCATGTGGAAGGAATAGTCGCACGACGCCTTCGAGGTCTTGTTGTCCCACATCTGCAAGGCTTCGAGCAGCGACTGCTGCGGCGCCGGCAGGCAGAAATCGACCACCATGGTGGTGCCGCCGGCAAGTGCTGCACGCGTGCCGGATTCGAAATCATCGGCCGAATAGGTGCCCATGAATGGCATTTCGAGATGCGTATGCGGGTCGATGCCGCCCGGCATGATGTAGCAGCCGGTGGCGTCGAACTCATGATCGCCATGCAGGTTGGAGCCGATAGCGACGATCTTGCCATGCTGCATCAGCACATCGGCCTTCCACGTGCGGTCGGCGGTGACGATGGTGCCGTTTCGGATGACTTTGGTCATTTTTCTTGTTCCCTTGTTCTCTTCGCGCTTCTTTGCGAGCAGCGTTTGGAATCTAGATTTCTAGGCTCACTCCACGATGACAGCCGTCTCCACCACAGCGTGGAACAGCACGTCGGCGCCAGCCGAGGCCCATTCCTTCGAGATTTCCTCGGCCTCGTTGTGGCTCAAGCCATCGACGCAGGGGCACATCACCATCGCGGTGGGCGCAACGCGGTTGATCCAGCAGGCGTCGTGGCCGGCGCCGGAGACGATGTTGCGATGGGAATAGCCGAGGCGTTCGGCAGCGTCGCGAATCGCCTTGACGCAGCCGGCATCGAAGGTGACCGGGTCGAAAGCACCGACCTGCTCGATCTCGTACCGGATGTCGAGCGCTTCGCAGATCGTGTCGATGCCTTCGCGGATGCGGCCGTCCATGGCGTCCAGCACTTCCTTTTCCGGCGAGCGGATGTCGATGGTGAAGACGGTGCGGCCGGCGATGATGTTGCGCGAGTTGGGAAACACCTCCATGTGGCCGACCGCGCCGACGGCGTCGGGCTGGTAGTCCATGGCGATCTCGTGCACCAGTTCGATCACCCGCGCCATGCCGAGCCCGGCATTGCGGCGCTTCGGCATCGGCGTCGAGCCGGTATGCGCTTCCTTGCCGGTCAGCGTCACCTGTAGCCATTTCAGGCCCTGGCCGTGGGTGACGACGCCGATGTCGATGCCCTCGTCCTCGAGGATCGGTCCCTGTTCGATATGCAGTTCGAAGAAGGCGTGGATCTTGCGATCGCCGACCTTCTCGCTGCCTTTCCAGCCGATGCGCTCGAGCTCTTCGCCGAATTTCTTGCCCTGCTTGTCGACATGCCCGTAGACATCGGCCTGCTCGAGCACGCCGGCGAACACACCGGACGCCATCATCGCCGGCGCGAAGCGCGCGCCTTCCTCGTTCGTCCAGTTGGTGACGACGATCGGATGTTTGGTCTTGATGCCGAGATCATTAAGCGACCGCACCACTTCAAGCCCGCCCAGCACGCCAAGCACGCCGTCATATTTGCCACCGGTCGGCTGCGTATCGAGATGGCTGCCGACATACACCGGCGGCAGGCTGGGGTCGGTGCCTTCGCGGCGGGCAAACATCGTGCCCATTTCGTCGACGCCCATTTCGAGCCCGGCCGCATCGCACCAGCGCTTGAACAGGTGCCGGCCCTCACCATCCTCGTCGGTCACGGTCTGGCGATTGTTGCCGCCGGCAATGCCGGGGCCGATCTTCGCCATTTCCATGATGGAATCCCACAAACGGTCTGAATTGATTCGCAGATTCTCGCCGGGTGCGGCCATTCAAAGTCCTCTCATTTCATATACTGGTCGGGCGGCGGTTCCCGCCGCCACCCGTCCAGGCAAAGCAGATTTAGTCTATCGACCTCAGCACATCGCGCACACGGTCGATCAATTCGTTGATCTGGCCCTTGGTGATGATCAGCGGCGGCGACAGCGCGATGATGTCACCGGTGGTGCGGATAAGCGCGCCGCGCTCGAACGCCTTGACGAAAGCCGAGAAGGCCCGCTTGGTCGGCTGGCCGGCAATCGGCGCCAGCTCGATCGCACCGATCAGGCCGATGTTCCTGATGTCGATGACGTTCGGCTCGCCTTTCAGCGAATGCAGTGCGTCTTCCCAGTAGGGCGCCAACTCCTCGCCACGGGTCAGCAGGCCCTCTTCCTTGTAGGTGTCGAGCGTGCCGAGTGCGGCTGCGCAGGCGATCGGATTGCCCGAATAGGTATAGCCGTGGAAGAACTCTATCATGTGCTCGGGGCCGGTCATGAAGGCGTCGTGGATTTCCTTCTTCACGAACACCGCGCCCATCGGGATGACGCCGTTGGAGACGCCCTTGGCGGTGGTCATGATGTCGGGCGTGACGCCGAAATAATCGGCTGCGAACGGCGTGCCGAGGCGGCCGAAACCGGTGATGACCTCGTCGAAGATCAACAGGATGCCGTGCTTGGTGCAGATCTCACGCAGCTTCTGCAGATAGCCCTTCGGCGGCAGGATGACCCCGGTGGAGCCGGCGACCGGCTCGACGATGACGGCGGCGATGGTCGAGGCGTCATGCAGGGCGACGATGCGCTCCAGTTCGTTGGCGAGTTCCGCGCCATGCTCCGGCACGCCCTTGGTGAAGGCGTTCTTTTCCGGCAGATGCGTGTGCGGCATATGGTCGACGCCGCCGAGCAGCGTGCCGAACATCTTGCGGTTGGTGACGATGCCGCCGACCGAGATGCCGCCGAAATTGACGCCGTGATAGCCGCGCTCGCGGCCGATCAGGCGAGTGCGGGAGCCCTCGCCCTTCACGCGGTGATAGGCGATCGCCATCTTGAGCGCGGTTTCGACCGATTCCGAGCCGGAATTGGTGAAGAAGACATGGTCCATGCCCTTGGGCGCGAGATCGACCAGGCGGTTGGCCAGTTCGAACACGATCGGATGGCCCATCTGGAAGGCCGGCGCATAGTCGAGCTCGGCGGCCTGGTGCTGGATCGCCTCGGTGATCTTCGGACGGCAGTGGCCAGCATTGACGCACCAGAGTCCGGCGGTGCCATCGAGAACCTTGCGGCCGTCGCTGGTCGTGTAATGCATGTCCTTGGCGGACACCATCATGCGCGGCGCCTGCTTGAACTGCCGGTTTGCCGTGAACGGCATCCAGAATGCACTGAGATCGTTCGGCGTGACTTTCAGCCGGTTGGACATGACCAAGACTTCCCCTTGTAAACTGTTTCGGTGCGCCCAACGCTTGGTCTTTGCTGCGTTTTCATGCTACGCAAATTTTTGACCGATTGGACAAACGTTAGCACCGCCCTGTCGGCGGTCAAGGGATTACTAGCGGAAATGCGGCACCTGAAGTGCGTTCCACAGGCTAGGGAAAAACTGGTCCAGAGAATTGGTCCAGATGACCCTCAACGCGAGGGCTGGCAACGGTGACCACCGGCACGGACCACCCTCGCCGCACCCGCATCCAACAGGAAAAGCGCGAACTGATCCTGGAGGCGGCGCTTGAGGTCTTCTCCACCAACGGCTTTCGCGGCTCGACCATCGACCAGATCGCCGAAGCCGCCGGCATGTCGAAGCCCAACCTGCTCTATTATTTCCGCCGCAAGGAAGACATCCACGAGACGCTGATGCAGCGCCTGCTCGACACCTGGCTGGCGCCGCTGCGTGAACTCGACGACATCGGCGATCCCCTCACCGAACTGCGCAGCTACATCAGGCGCAAGCTGGAGATGGCGCGCGATTTTCCGCGCGAGAGCCGGCTGTTCGCCAACGAGATCCTGCAAGGCGCGCCGCGCATCATGCCGCTGCTGGCCGGCGAGCTGAAGACGCTGGTCGACGAGAAGGCCGCCGTCATCAAGGGCTGGATGCGCGCCGGCAAGATCGCCCGGACCGACCCCTGGCACCTGATCTTTTCGATCTGGGCAACGACACAGCATTATGCCGATTTCGACGTCCAGGTCCGCGCCGTGCTCGGGCCCAACCGCGGCGGCGACGGTCGCTTCGAGGATGCCGCCCGCTTCCTGGAACAACTGTTCCTCGACGGGCTGAAGCCAAAGACCTGACGCTTCAGGCGCTGCGCCGCTCGGCCGGCAGCGCGTCCAGCAATGTCTGCAGCTTGGCGACCGAGTTCTGCTCGGCAAGCGGCGTGTAGACGATCAGCTTCATGTCGGAGCCGTCGCCGATCGACAGGCTCATATGCTCGAAGGTCATGGCGCCCGCGCTCGGGTGCCGGACATGCTTCACCCCCGACAATCGGTGCGCGACGTCGCGCTGCGGCCACCAGTTGCGAAACTCCGGGCTCGAGCGCGTCATCAACTCGATCAGCCGCTCGAAATCCGGATCGCCGACATAGCGGGCGCTCGCGGCCCGGAACGAAGCCAGCACTGTGCGCGCCAATTCCTCCCAGTCGACCAGCAGGCGCCGGTGGTGCGGGTTGGTGAACACCATGTGGACGATGTTGCGGGCATCACCCTCCAGCAGGCCGTAGTCGCCGAACACCGCGACGGCCGCCGGGTTCCAGGCCAGCACGTCCCAGCGCCGCCCGACGACATAGGCCGGCTGCAGCACCAGGCTCTGCAGCATGTGCAGCAAGGGGCCATCGACCTTTTCCGGCGCCACGGCACGGCGCTCCGGCTGCTGGCGGTCGGCGAGGATGAACAGATGCTGTTTTTCGGCCGCGTCGAGGCGCAATGCTTCGGCAAGCGCCGTCAGCACCTCCACCGAGGGCCTGACCTCCCGCCCCTGCTCCAGCCATGTGTACCAGGTCGTGCCGACACCGGCGATCATCGCCACCTCCTCGCGCCGCAAGCCGGGCGTGCGCCGCCTGAGACCGGTGGCGATGCCTGTGGCCGAGGGCGTCAGCCTTTCGCGGCGCGAGCGCAGGAAGGCGCCGAGTTCGCGCCGGCGGCTGTCTTCAGCGGAGTGCGTGGGGGCCGAGTGGGGTTGGGACTCCATGCGCTTATTATAGCAGTATTGATACCAGGATAAAGTTTGAACTGTTTGGCTCGCGCTAACTGCCCCATCTTCCGTTCAGAGCAACAGAACGGAGGCTCTGGACATGGAACTCAAAGACAAGACAATCCTCATCACTGGCTCAACCGACGGCGTTGGCCGCGTCGTCGCGCAACGGCTCGGCGCCGCTGGCGCCCGTGTGCTGGTGCATGGCCGCGATGCGACGCGCGGCAAGGCTGTTGTCACCGAGATCGAAGCAGCCGGCGGCAAGGCCGAGCTTCTGGTTGCCGACCTCTCTTCGCTGGCCGAAGTGCGCCGGCTTGCCGAAGCGGTGCGCGCCCGGACGAACCGGCTAGACATCCTCATCAACAATGCCGGCATCGGCACGGCGGGCCAAGGTGCCAAAAGGCAGGTCAGCGCCGACGGCTACGAACTGCGCTTCGCTGTCAATTATCTCGCCGGTTTCCTGCTGACATCGGAGCTTCTCCCACTGCTGAAGGCGAGCGCTCCAGCGCGCATCGTCAATGTCGCCTCGGCGGGACAGCAGGCGATCGACTTCAGCGATGTCATGCTGACCCGCTCCTATGGCGGTGTCCGCGCCTACTGCCAGAGCAAACTGGCGCAGATTCTGTTCACTGTCGATTTGGCGGAGCAGCTGAAAGGCACCGGCGTCACCGTCAACGCGCTGCATCCGGCGAGCTACATGAACACCACCATGGTCCGGCAGGCAGGCGTGACGCCATGGAGCTCGGTCGAGACCGGCGCCGACGCCATCCTCAACCTCGCCATCTCACCCGCGCTCGACGGGAAAAGCGGCCTCTATTTCGACGGCCTGCGGGAATCCCATGCCCACGCCCAGGCCTATGACGCCAAGGCAAGGCAACAGTTGCGAGCCTTGAGCCTCGATCTTATCGGCCCGGCCTCCCCCACATCGAAGGAACAGCATTCATGACCAAGACAATCCAACATGCCGTCATCATCGGCGGCTCGTCCGGCATCGGCCTGGCGACGGCGCGCAAGCTGCTCGGCCCGGGCATGAAGGTGACCATTACCGGGCGCAACGAAGAGAAACTGAAGAGCGCGTGGAAAAGCCTTGGCGGCGCTGCCGAGAAGGCTGCTTTCGACGCCTCGAAGCCGGATGAGGTCCGCCAGTTCTTCGAGCGCCTCGGTCCTTTCGACCATCTGGTGCTTGCGGCCAGCGGCGGCAAGGGCCTTGGCCCCTTCCCGACACTTGACCTGAGCGACATCGGCAGTGGCGTCGACGAGAAAGTCCGCCCGCAGCTGTCCTGCCTGCAGGCGGCCTTGCCGACGCTGAACAAGGCCGGATCGGTTACCTTCATCTCGGCGGTCTCGGCGCAGCTCGCAACGCCCGGCGTCGCCGGCATCGCCGCCATCAACGGCATGCTTTTGACCGTGGTGCCGATCCTGGCACTGGAGCTGAAGCCGCTGCGCGTCAATGTCGTGGCGCCCGGCGTCATCGACACGCCCTGGTGGGATTTTCTGGCCGAGGAGCAGAGGCAGGCTATCTTTGCCGACTATGCCGGCAAGACGCCGGTTGGCCGCATCGGCCGTGCCGAAGACGTCGCCTCGGCAATCGCCTTTCTCGTCTCCAACGGTTTCATGACCGGTCAGGTCCTGACCTGTGACGGCGGCCTGCGGTTTGCGGCGTAACAGGCTGCTCCGGAACATAGGAATAATCAGGCGTATCAGCCCCATACAGCTTGTTGTCGATCGCTTCCTGCCAACTGGAGTCGGCATCGGACGGTGAAATGTCGGCGGCCCCGTGGCGGGAGGAGCGGGAATGAAGCC
>NZ_RZQG01001439.1:0-970 GCF_003998635.1 Mesorhizobium sp. M7D.F.Ca.US.004.03.1.1 | reverse complement strand
GCCTAAACCTGCTCATTTCTCCCAGCAGCGGGCACGTCCTGTGGTACGGCAAGCGGCTGGGCTGGAGAGAGCGCGACGGCCGGTGGATTCGGCTGGCCGAAAAGGAAATCCTGCCGATGCGGACCGAAATAGGCATGGTCTTCCAGAGCTATAATCTGTTCCCGCACATGAACGCGGTCCAGAACATCGCTGAGGCGCCGGTGACGGTCCTGGGCCGCAGCCGGAAGGACGCCACCGATCACGCCCAGGAACTCCTGGCCAAGGTCAGGCTATCGCACCGGGCGCACGCCTATCCGCACCAGATGTCAGGGGGCGAGCAGCAGCGCGTTGCCATCGCGCGCGCCCTTGCGATGCGCCCGCGGGCGCTGCTCTTCGACGAGGTCACTTCCGCCCTAGACCCCGAACTCAAGGGCGAGGTCCTGAAAGTTATTCGCGACCTTGCCGAGGAGGGCATGACGATGGTGATCGTCAGCCACGAGATGGGCTTCATGCGCAAGGTCGCGCACGACGTGCTGTTCATGCATCAGGGCGTCGTCCACGAGAGCGGGGCGGCGGACGCCTTGCTCTCCGACCCGCAATCGCCGGAGCTGCGGACCTTCCTCTCGCGCGTCACCGATTAGGCGCGCATGGCCCACACACCGGAAATCAGGCGCGGCGTCAACCTGCGCGAAGTCCGTTGGAAGAACGACCTCGGTCGGGCCTGGACCGTCTTCGAACTGTGCGGGCAGGACGGGCAGACATGGCGGGCGAGCATGGCTGAGCTGGCCCAGGCGGCGCCGTTCTCGTCTTTTGCCGGCTATGATCGCTGCATGTGCATCCTGGCCGGGGAGGTGGAGCTCCACGTGGCGGGACTCGGCACCGTCCGCCTCGACGGAACGACGCCGCCCTTCCTGTTCGATGGCGCAGCGCAGGCGAGCGGGCGCCCGACCTGCGGACATGCCCGCAATCTCAACTTGATGGCGAGGCGGGG
>NZ_RZQG01001438.1:0-973 GCF_003998635.1 Mesorhizobium sp. M7D.F.Ca.US.004.03.1.1 | reverse complement strand
GTGCCACGCCGTGGAAATCGGCATTCACCATGGTCTGCAACAGCAGCAGCGGCATCGCCACCGAGACCGCGAAGTCGGATATCCCCTCGCCGCTCTCCGGCTTCAAATAGCCGGTGAACCCGGCGAGATAGCCGAGCGCGACAAGGCTGAAGACGAAAAGGACCGTTTCGGTGAGCGGAGACATTTTTACCGTGACAGGCGAGTTTCCCGTGATAGGCGAGCCACGGCCGCGGCGCAATCGCGCCCGAATTTGATCATGCCCGAATTTGATCATGGTAGGCTGGCAGCATTATAGAGGGCTTGGATCATCAGGGCGGACATCAACGACAAATGGCCTTTGTCGAAACCACGAAGCGTAATCTTTTGCGGCAGGCGTGGCTGACGGCTTTCGTCGCCGCACTGCTTTGCCTTGCCGCGACCGCGCTTGCAGGTGCCGAGACGAAAAGCCTCAAGGGTGTGGCGCTGATCATCGGCCAGTCGAAATACGAGCACATCGCCGCCCTCCCCAACCCCGCCAACGACGCCCGCGACATGGCCAAGATGCTGACCGACCTCGGCTTCGACGCGCGCAGCGTCACCGATCGCGACGCCACCAAGCTGAAGCGCGACCTGGAGCGGTTCACGGAAGATGCCGAAGGCGCCGATGTCGCCTTCATCTATTATTCCGGTCACGGCATCGAGGCCGGCGGCGAGAACTATCTGGTTCCGGTCGATGCCGACGTGTCGTCACTGAGGGATGCCGACGCGGCTTTGGTGCCGATTTCCGCCATCATGGACGCGTTGAAAAAGACTGTGCCTGTGACGATCGTGCTACTCGACGCCTGCCGCACCAATCCGTTCCCGCAGGACGCCGTGGTGCGACGCGCACCGACCGCTTCCGCCTCGCCGATTGGTGCCGGCGGGCTGGAACCGGTGCGCGGCGCCAGGGCGCTCGGCAATGCGCCGGCGGCTGACGCGAGCCTGGGTACGGTGG
>NZ_RZQG01001437.1:0-975 GCF_003998635.1 Mesorhizobium sp. M7D.F.Ca.US.004.03.1.1 | reverse complement strand
GATGGATGCCGCGCCGCCACCCCAGCCGGCTCCTGCCCCGCTCGCTTCGGCTGCGCCCGCCGATGCGAACGCGGCGGCGTCCGGCACCATAGCCTCTGCTGTGCCTGCCCCGGCTGCTGCGGCCTCGGCTGAAGCAACAGATGCCGACACCCAGCCGATGGCGGTTCAGCCGACCGCCGCCAAGGACACCACGGGCGCGGTTGCGCCAGCGGACGCTTCGCCGGCGTCAGCGGGAATATCGAACTTTGCCGTCGCCGGCGGCGATGCCAAGGCGCTGTTCGAGATCGGCTCGCGCTATGCCGAGTCGCGCGGCGTCAAGGAAGACATGGCGGCAGCGGCCAAATGGTACGAGAAGTCGGCGGAACTCGGCTTCGCGCCGGCCGAATACCGCATCGGCAATTTCTACGAAAAGGGCATCGGCGTCGCACGCGACATCAAGAAGGCGAAGACCTGGTACCAACTTTCCGCGGCGCAGGGCAACGCCAGCGGCATGCACAATCTGGCCGTGCTGTTCGCCATGGCCGCTGACGGCGTGACCGACAATGAATCGGCCGCGCACTGGTTCCAGGCGGCGGCCGACGTCGGCGTCAAGGACAGCCAGTTCAATCTCGGCATCCTCGCCGCCAAGGGCGTCGGCATGAAGCAGAACCTCGAAGAGTCCTACAAATGGTTCGCGCTCGTCGCCAAGACCGGCGACAAGGATGCCGCAGCCAAGCGCGACGAGATCGCCAATGCGCTGCGGCCCGAGCAGCTCGAACGCGCCCGCGCTGCGGCCGAACTGTGGAAGGCCAAGCCGCTGGATGCGGCAGCCAATTCGGCCGACATTCCCGAATCCTGGCAGGACGGCGCACCGCAGACGACCGCCAGCATCGACATGAAGAAGGCCGTCGAGAACATCCAGCGCATTCTCAACAAGAACGGCTACGACGCCGGCGGCGCCGACGGCAAGATGGGCCAGAAGACGAAGACCGCGAT
>NZ_RZQG01001436.1:0-976 GCF_003998635.1 Mesorhizobium sp. M7D.F.Ca.US.004.03.1.1 | reverse complement strand
CATCTTCTGCGTCGGCCGCAACTACGCGGCGCATGCCCGCGAATTCGGCAATGACGAGCGCGATCCGCCCTTCTTCTTCACCAAGCCGGCCGACGCGGTGGTCGATTCCGGCACGGCGATTCCCTACCCGCCGCTGACGGCCAATCTGCACCACGAGATCGAACTGGTCGCCGCGATCGGCAAGCCTGGTTTTCGCATTGCCCGCGACAAAGCGCTGGACCACGTCTGGGGCTACGGCGTCGGCATCGACCTCACCCGCCGCGATCTACAGGACGAGGCCAAGAAGGCCGCCCGGCCGTGGGACTGGTCGAAGGCCTTCGACCGCTCCGCGCCTTGCGGCCCGCTGATCCCGGCGGCGAAATCCAGCCATCCGCAGAAAGGCCGCATCTGGCTCGCCGTCAACGGCCAGGTCAGGCAAGACGCCGACCTCGCCGAGCTGATCTGGCCAATATCGGATATCGTGTCGATCTGCAGCGAGGCGGTGGAGCTGGAGCCCGGCGACCTGATCTTCACCGGCACGCCGGCCGGTGTCGGCGCGGTTCGTGCCGGCGACACGATGACCGGTGGCGTCGACGGCATCGGCACGATCGAGATAACCATCGGCCAACCGAAGTGAGCGCATGAGCGAACTCGTCCTGCACAACTACTATCGCTCCTCCACCTCCTATCGGGTGCGGATCGCGCTGGAGATGAAAGGGCTGAGTTACGATTACGTCCCGCATCATCTGCGCCATGGCGAGCATCTGGAAGCAGCCTATCTCGCGGTCAATCCGCAAGGGCTGGTGCCGGCGCTGATCCTCGGCGACGGCACGCTGCTGACGCAGTCGCTGGCGATCATCGAATTCCTCGACGAGACCAGCCCGGAACCACCGCTGCTGCCGAAGGATGCGGCCGGCCGAGCACGCGTGAGAATGCTGGCGCAGATGATCGCCTGCGACATCCACCCGGTGAACAATCTGCGCGTGCTGACCTCGCT
>NZ_RZQG01001435.1:0-976 GCF_003998635.1 Mesorhizobium sp. M7D.F.Ca.US.004.03.1.1 | reverse complement strand
GCTCGGCGCCACGCTCTGGAACGCCGGCTTTCTCACCACCGGCTATCTGCTGCGCGGCAGCGACCGGGATTCCTTCACGGTGGGCCTGCGCATCATCGTCATCGTCGTGGCTCTGGAGACGGCATTCATGCTTGCGCTGCGCTATGGCCCCGCATGCCGGCGGCGCATCAAGTTGGCGCTCGGCTGACTACGCAGCGCCGGATCTCCGGTCACGGGATAAGCTCTGCCGTCGGCTTTCCTTCGCTCGGCTGCCGGTGTTTAGTCCGGCCATGGCTTTCACCATCCGTCAGCTGCAGTTCTTCATCGCCGTCGCCGAACAAGGCACGGTTTCGGGTGCAGCACAAAACCTTTCGATCTCGCAATCGTCGGTCACCGAAGCGATCAAGGAGCTTGAAAGCGATCTCGGCGTCGAACTGTTCGAACGCCATCCGCGCGGCCTGAACATCACCCACAAGGGTCATCAGTTCCTCCGCCACGCGACAAAAATCCTCGCCGACGTTTCCGACGCGCGCCGCTCTTTCTCCGGCGAGCAGGCGGTGGCGGGCGGTCGGCTGCAGCTCGGCGTCACCTCGCTGGTCGCCGGTTATGTGCTGTCGGATCTGCTCGCCCGCTACCGTCGCGCCTATCCTGGTGTCGAGGTCTCGGCCATCGAGGACAATGGCGACTACCTCGAACATCTCTTGATCGGCGGCAAGCTCGACATTGCCGTCATGGTCACCTCCAATTTGCGCGACCGCACCGCGTTGCAGTCGGAAATCCTCGAAGTCTCGGCCTACCGGCTGTGGCTGCCGCTCGGCCATCCGCTTGCCAGCGCCGACATCATCAGCATCGGCGACATTGCCTCCGAAACGCTGATCATGCTGACCGTTGACGAGATCGAGGAGAATACCGGCAAGCTGCTGACGGCGATCGGCGCCAAGCCGCACGTCGCTTTCCGCACCCGTTCCGTGGAAGCCGTGCGCAGTCTGGTCGCGAC
>NZ_RZQG01001434.1:0-978 GCF_003998635.1 Mesorhizobium sp. M7D.F.Ca.US.004.03.1.1 | reverse complement strand
GGCCAGCCGCTCGGCGGTGCGCTCGATCTCGCGCTGGCCGGGCAGGAAGGCAAGCACGCTGCCGCTCTCATCGGCAAGGGCTGCGCGGATCGCCTTGGCCATGGCGTCCTCGATGGTGGTGCCAGCGGGGCGCTCATCATAGCGGATATCGACAGGAAAGGCGCGGCCTTCACTCTCGATCACCGGCGCGCCCGACAGCAGCCTCGCGACACGCGCGCCATCGAGCGTCGCCGACATCACCAGCATGCGCAGATCCGGCCGCAGCGCGCCTTGCACGTCGAGCGCCAGAGCGAGACCGAAATCGCCATCGAGCGAACGCTCGTGGAATTCGTCGAAAATGACAGCCGAGATTCCAGGCAGTTCGGGATCGTCGAGGATCATCCGCGCCAGCACACCTTCGGTGACGACCAATATCCTGGTCTTTGCCGAGGTGCGGTTTTCCATGCGCATGGCATAGCCGACGGTGGCGCCGGGCTCCTCATCAAGCAATTGCGCCATGCGGCGGGCGGCGGCGCGGGCGGCGAGCCGGCGCGGTTCGAGCAGAACGATCTTGCCGGCACCCAGCCAGGACGCATCGAGCAGCGCCAGCGGCACCAGCGTTGTCTTGCCGGCGCCGGGCGGCGCCACCAGCACGGCGCTGTTGCCATGGCCGAGCGCTTCGCTCAGCGCCGGCAGCACGGCGGATACTGGAAGCTCCGGCAGGGGTTTTGTGATCATCGGTCCAGGAATGCGTTCGTCCAATCGTGGCAAGCGCGCTTACGTCCGCATATCAGCGGTCGCGGCCGTGGTGCAACTCATGGAACGGAGCCGGTTCAAAGCCGGGTGCGCGAAAACGGGTTCCAGCGCACCGTGCCCAGCCGCGCTTCCTCGCGCACCATGGTCAGCAGGCCGGCCCCACCGACGACCGCCAGGCCGACCAGCGACAGCCAGTCGGGGTATTCCTGGAAGAACAGCGCGCCGAGGATCACCGCCCAGACG
>NZ_RZQG01001433.1:0-980 GCF_003998635.1 Mesorhizobium sp. M7D.F.Ca.US.004.03.1.1 | reverse complement strand
CTTCTGCGCCGCCTTCGCCAAGCGCATCGAGGCGCTGCGGACCGGCAACGGCCTTGCTCAGGAAATCGACATCGGGCCGCTGATGCATGAGCGCGCCGTCAAGAAGGTCGAGGAACAGGTAGCCGACGCTATCGCCAATGGCGCGCGTTGCCTCACCGGCGGCAAGCGGCACCAGGCCGGGCCGCTGTTCTACCAGCCGACGCTGCTGGCCGATGTCACCGACGAGGCGCTGATCATGCGCGAGGAGACCTTCGGTCCGGTCGCCGCCGTGACGCCATTCGACAGCGAGGACGTGGTGATCGCCCGCGCCAACGCCACCGAATATGGCCTCGTCGCCTATGTCGTGACCGAGAACGGCGCCCGCCAGCAACGCATGGGCCGCGCGCTCGACTACGGCATGGTCGCCATCAACCGCGTCAAGATCACCGGCGCGCCGATCCCGTTCGGCGGCGTCAAGCAGTCCGGCATCGGTCGCGAAGGTTCGCGCCACGGGCTCGAAGCCTTCACCGATCTAAAATATCTCTGCCTGGACGTAGCCTAAGATGTGTCGATATTCAGGTGATGCCGGCCTGCAAATGCCAGGGTTCTGCGCTTCCGGTGCTACGTACTCAAGTACGCTCCGCTCCGGTTCTCGAAACCCGCCATTTTCGGCTCGGCCTGACCTGAATTTCAACACACCTTAAGTCGCGCCAGTTTTCTCAAGGAGTCAAAAAATGCTCGACCAATCCAACGAACTCGCCGCCTGGGATCGCGACCACTTCTTCCATCCCTCGACCCATATGGGCACGCACGCACGCGGCGAAAGCCCGACGCGCATCATGGCCGGCGGTGAAGGCGTCACCGTCTGGGATAACAATGGCAGGAAGAGCCTGGATGCCTTTGCCGGCCTCTATTGCGTCAATGTCGGCTACGGCCGCCAGAAGATCGCTGACGCCATCGCCGCCCAGGCGAAAAACCTCGCTTACTACCACGCCTATGTC
>NZ_RZQG01001432.1:0-980 GCF_003998635.1 Mesorhizobium sp. M7D.F.Ca.US.004.03.1.1 | reverse complement strand
GATCGAAGCCATCCAGCAGCACGTAGAAGAACACCGCCATGCCGAGAATCAGCGTCCAGATTGGCACGAAATCGAGGACCTGGCTCATCGCACTTCTCCCTCTCGAAGTTCGACGGCTCCGGCGCGGACCGGCGCCCCGGGCCGTCCTCCCTCGATCTCCACATCTATCTCGGCAGCAATTGCCGGGCCTTTGCGCACAATGCGCAGCATGAGGAAGAGGCCCACAGGATAGATGATGAGATAGACCGCTACGTAGCCGATCAGCGAGAGCATCACATCAAAGCCCGTCAATGAAGGTGTCACTGAGTCCGCCGTGCGCAGAAGGCCGTATACTGTCCAGGGCTGACGTCCAACCTCGGTGGTGATCCAGCCTGCGATGACCGCCACGAAGCCGATGGGCGCCGCGATCTGGGTGATCGAGAGAAAGGCCGGCGACGCGTCCAGACGGCCGCGCCAGCGAAGCCATCCGCCGACAAGGACGAGGCCAAGCATCAGAATGCCGCAGCCGACCATAATCCGGAAGGCGAAGAAGGGGATCGCGACGGGGGGACGCTGATCGGCCGGAAAGTCCTTGAGGCCCTTAACCTCGCCGTCAAGCTCATGGGTGAGAACGAGGCTGCCAAGCCATGGAAGATCTATGGCAAAGAGGTTGCGCTCGGCTTTGTCATCCGGAATGGCGAAAAGGGTAAGCGGCACCTGTCGGGCAGTTTCCCAGCGCGCTTCAATCGCGGCGAGCTTGGCCGGCTGGTGGTCGCGCGTGTTCAGACCGTGCTGGTCGCCGATGAACATCTGCAGCGGGACCAGCACGGTCAGCAGCCAGAGCGTCATCGACAGCATCGTTCGGCCTTCCTCAACGGACCGCCCGCGACGCATCAAATAGGCGCCGACGCCCATGACGACGAAGCCTGTCGTGACGAAGAACGCGACGACGGTATGCGCCAGCCGATAGGGAAAGGAAGGATTGAAGACCACCTTGAACC
>NZ_RZQG01001431.1:0-984 GCF_003998635.1 Mesorhizobium sp. M7D.F.Ca.US.004.03.1.1 | reverse complement strand
GTTGCGGCGTCTTATAGGGGCGTGGTGTTTGTGCGGGCGTGGGACCCGGCGTGGTAGCAACCATTGCAGGAGTGGAATTTTGCGTTGAATTCGGCCGGAAAGCGCGGCGAATGCGGGCAGCAGGGGTCAGCGCGCCCCTTAAACCGACAGCCTCATATCCACTGAGAGCGCTGCGGCATTCCCTCCCCAGCAAGGGCCAACAAGGGGAGGCTGAAGAGCGGCCAGACACACTCCAGAAACAATATTCAACAGTTCGGAAAAACTGCCGAAAAGATCGGATGGCATAACCACCCCGCAACGGCCGGGAAAATGGCCGCGCCGGGCGATTCCCGGCCTGGACGGGAAAGTATGGAAATGGATCACGGTCTCGATATCGCCGGACTGGACAGGGACCGATCGGACAGCCAGCCAGAAACCGGCCTGGCAAGCCTCGATGCGCTGGTAAAAACAGCCCCCGCAACAGTCGCACGCGGGCAAATCCTGACGGGCGCCGACTTTGCCCGGCAAGGCCTGCCCGGCGAGCGGCTCGATACGGTGTTCGAAGAGCTCGCGCAGACATTCGCGGCTCTGCCGGCCGTGATCTCCGACGGGCGTGTCTGGACCTATCAGGAGCTGGACAGCCGCGCCAACCAGTTCGCCCGCCTGCTGGTCAAGCGCGGCGTCCGGCCGGGCCACCGGGTCGGGCTCATTCTCGACCGCTCGGCGGAGACCTATGTCGCGCTGCTGGCGGTGATGAAGGCGGGTGCGGCCTTCGTGCCGCTGGCCACCGCGTTTCCCGAAGAGCGGATGGCGCTCATCATCGAGGACGCCGGCGTCAGCCTGATCGTCACCATCGCCGCCTATGCGTCGCGCGCCGGTCAACTGCCGGTTCCGCATCTGCTGATCGACAGCGCGGCTGCCGAGATCTCCAAACAGTCCGACGCGCCGCTGAAGCCGCAGGCGAAAACCGCTTCAGCCGATGACACCTGCTACATCCTCTACACC
>NZ_RZQG01001430.1:0-985 GCF_003998635.1 Mesorhizobium sp. M7D.F.Ca.US.004.03.1.1 | reverse complement strand
CGGAGCCGGTCAGCGCGCGGTTGACGACGCCGTTCTGCGCCAGCACCAGCAGCCAGGCGTAGGAGCGCACGACATAGGAGGTCCAGAACGGCAGCACCGCCAGCATCAGCGCCAGCCGCTGCCAGCGCTCCGGCACCTGTTCGGCGAGGATCCAGGCAAAGGGGTAGGCGAGCAGCACCGAAACCATTGTGACGATGGCGGTTACTTGCAGCGAGTTCACCATCGCCTGCCAGTAGGAAGGGTTGGTGAAGAACTGGCTGTAATTGGACGCCGTGAAGCCGCCGCCGTCATGCGCCGTCAGGCTGGAAAACCCCATGGCGATGAAGGGCAGCACGAAGAACAGCAGCGTCCAGCCGAGCGCCGGCGTGACCAGCGCCCAGGGCAGGGCGTTTCCGTCCTTTGCCGAGGTGCTCATGAGCGCTATCTGCTCATTTCGCCTGCAGCATTTCGGTCCACATGTCCTGCATCTTCTTGTCGAGATCGGCGTTCGGCGCCGGATAGGCCTGGGCGCGCGCCAGGAAGCCGGGCTGCTCGTCGAAGCGCAGGACCTTCTTCTGGTCGTCGGTGAGTGCTGCCTTGGTGTTGGCCGGCATGCCCCAGTAGCAGGACGAGGTAGCAAGGCGCGCCTGGCCTTCCGGGCTCATAATGTACTGGATGAATTTCAGCGCCACGTCCTTGTTCTTGGAATCCTTGAACATGGCCAGCGACTGCGACCACAGAACCGCACCTTCCTTGGGGATGGAGAAGTCGAGCGCCGGGTTCTCCTTGGCTAGGCCCGCCGTCACCCATTCGCCGCCGCCGACCAGTATGTCGACCTCGCCGGTCGCCAGCGCCGTCTGGCTGGCGGTCACTTCGCCGACCAGCTTGGCATTGGCTTTCATCTTCAAGAGCTCGTCCTTGAGGGCGGGCAGGTCGGCTTCGGTGAGCTCAGCCGTCTTCTTGCCGATGGCGAGTGCCGCCATGCCGATGACCGGCAGGTAATAGT
>NZ_RZQG01000142.1:0-9723 GCF_003998635.1 Mesorhizobium sp. M7D.F.Ca.US.004.03.1.1 | reverse complement strand
TTGTACAGATGCATCCATGCGTCGGAGAGCCGCAAGGGTGTCACATCCAACGGAGGTTTTTAAAAATGCGCATGCATTCCTTTTCGCCGATCGTTTCGGCACTCGCCGTCTCTGTTTCTATCTTTCTTGTCTCGCCGGCCCTGGCCGACATGGAAAAGTTCAAGGCGACGCTCGACGGCGGCCAGCAGAGCCCGCCCGTCACCACGAAGGGCAAGGGCACGGCCACTTTAACGTTCGACACGGCCAAGAAGAAACTCAGCTGGAACGTCAAGTATTCCGGTCTCAGCGGGCCGGCGACGGCGGGGCACATTCACGGTCCGGCGGCGATGGGTGAAAACGCTGGACCCGTTATCCCATTCAAGAAACTCAAGAGCCCGATCAAGGGATCGGAGACGTTGACCGATGCTCAGGCGGCTGACCTTGAGGCCGGCAAATATTACGTCAATATCCATACGGCAGCCAACAAGGACGGCGAGATCCGCGGCCAGATCGAAAAAGCAAAATAGGACGTAGCCGGTGCCGCGACTCTCCCCCTTTTGAGGGGGAGATGTCCGGCAGGACGGAGAGGGGCGCGAAGGAACTCGGCCTCTGCCGTTGGCGCTTTATGCCTTATCGCGGATCTGGGTCATCGTCCGGGTCGGCGTGATCGCCTCGGGGTCAAGCCTGATTTCGACGATCGCCGGCTTGCCGCTGGCGCGGGCTCGTTCGAAGGCCGGGGCGAAATCGGCGGTCTTCTCGACCGTCTCACCGTGGCCGCCATAGGCGCGAGCCAACGCCGCGAAATCAGGATTCTTCAAATCAGTGGCGACGACGCGGCCGGGATATTCGCGCTCCTGATGCATGCGGATGGTGCCGTAGATGCCGTTGTTGACGACGACGACGACGATCGGCAGGTCGTATTGCACGGCGGTGGCGAATTCCTGCCCGTTCATCAGGAAGCAGCCGTCGCCGGCAAAAGCGACCACGGTGCGCTCTGGAAACAGTTCTTTGGCGGCGACCGCCGCAGGCGTGCCATAGCCCATCGAGCCTGAGGTCGGCGCTGCCTGCGTGGCGAAGCGGCGGAAGCGGTGGAAACGATGCACCCAAGTGGCGTAATTGCCGGCGCCGTTGGTGAGGATGGCGTCGTTGGGCAGCATCTTTTCGAGGTATTTCATGATCGGCCCCATCTGGACCGAGCCGGGGCCGCTTTCCGGCGGTGTCGACCAGTCGAGATAGGCGGCATGCAGCTTTGGCGTCTCGGCTGCCCAGGCGGGTGCGGTGGCCGGCTTGCGCTTGGCGAAGGCGTCGACGAAGGCGGAAGGCGAGGCATTGATCGCCAATGTCGGCCGGTAGACGCGGCCGAGTTCGCCGGCGTCGGCATGGATATGGACCAGCGTCTGGTCGGGGTAGGGGCTTTTCAGCAGGGTGTAGTCGGAGGACGGCATCTCGCCCATGCGGCCGCCGATCAGCAGCACGAGATCGGCCTGCTTGATCGCCGTGGCCAGCTTCGGGTTGATGCCGATGCCGACATCGCCGGCATAGTTCGGGTGCAGATGGTCGAACAGCATCTGGCGGCGGAAGGAACAGCCGACCGGCAGCGACCACGTCTCGGCGATCGTGCGTATCCGTGCCACGGCCTCGGCGTCCCAGCGCGTGCCGCCGAGGATGACGAACGGCCTGATGGACTTGGCCAGCAGCTTTTCCAGCGCATCGAGCTCGGCTTCGCCCGGCCGGGTTTCGACCGGTGTGTGCGGCAAAGCGATGGGTGCCTCGACGACACTGGTCAACATGTCTTCCGGCAGTGAGATGACGACGGGGCCGGGGCGGCCCGATGTCGCCACGGCGAAGGCACGGGTGACGAATTCGGGGATGCGCGAGGCGTCGTCGATCTCGACCACCCATTTGGCGATGTCGCCGAAGAACCTCTTGTAGTCGACTTCCTGGAAGGCCTCGCGCTCCTTGGCGTGGCTGGCGACCTGGCCGATGAACAGGATGACGGGTATCGAATCCTGCATGGCGATGTGGATGCCGGCCGAGGCGTTGGTGGCGCCGGGGCCGCGGGTGACGAAGCAGATGCCGGGCTTGCCGGTCAGGCGGCCGTGGCAATCTGCCATCATGGCGGCACCGCCTTCCTGGCGGCAGACGATGGTGCGGATCGCTGAATCGTGCAGCGCGTCGAGCACCGCCAGATAGGATTCACCAGGCACGCAATAGATGCGGTCGGTGCCGTTGGCCTCAAGCGCGTCGACGATGAGTTGTCCGCCGGTCTTCATTGTCCAGACTTCTCCAGTTCGGCAAGGATTTCTTGCGTGTGTTCGCCCAGGCGCGGCGAGGGGCGCTCATAGACCAGCGGCGTGCCGGACATGACCATCGGCGCACGCACCGAAGGCAGAAGATTGCCATGGCCGTCGTCGAGGTCGAGCCGCATGCCGCGCGCGATTGTCTGCGGGTCGGCAAACATCTGGCCGATCGTGTTGATCGGGCTCGCCGGAACGCTTGCCGCTTCCAGCTTCGCCAGCAGCGGATCGCGGTCAAAAATCTTCAGCGCCTCGATCATGCGCTCACGCAGCCTGACCCGGTTGGCGACCCGGGCAGGATTGGTGGCGAAGTCGGGATTTGCAGGCAAATCGTCCAGTCCGACAGCGGCGCAGAATTTGGCGAACTGGCCGTCATTGCCGACCGCCAGGATGATGTGGCCGTCCCTGACTGGCACCACTTCGTAGGGCGCAATGTTCATATGCGCATTGCCCATCTGCACCGGCGATTTGCCGGAGACGAGATAGTTGAGGTTCTGGTTGCCAAGCGCGGAGATCTGGGTGTCGAAGAGCGCCATGTCGACGTGCTGGCCTTCGCCGGTTTGTTCGGCGTGGCGCAGGGCCGCCTGGATGGCGATGACCGAATAGAGGCCGGTGAAGATGTCAGAAATGGCGACGCCGGCCTTTTGCGGCTCACGGCCAACCTCGCCGGTGATCGACATCATGCCGGCCATGGCCTGGATGATGAAGTCATAGCCGGCGCGTGGCGCATAGGGACCATCCTGGCCGAAGCCGGTGATCGAGCAATAGACGAGGCGGGGGTTGATCTTGCGCAGGCTGTCGTAGTCGAGGCCGTATTTCTTCAGGCCGCCGAGCTTGAAGTTCTCGATCAGCACGTCCGAAGTCGCGACAAGCCGGCGCACGGTTTCGGCGCCTTCCGGTGTCGAGAAATCGATGGCGATGGAGCGCTTGCCGCGGTTGCAGGAGTGGTAATAGGCGGCCGACAGGTTCTCGCCGTCCTTGCCCATGACGAAGGGCGGGCCCCATTTGCGGGTGTCGTCGCCGCCATCGGGGCTCTCGACCTTGATGACATCGGCGCCGAGATCGGCAAGCAACTGCCCGGCCCATGGCCCGGCAAGGATGCGGGCGAGTTCGACGACGCGGACGCCTTTCAGCGGGGGCTCAGCCATAAATCACCGTGGTTGCTGCAATCACCTTGATTGCTGCGAAGGCAGAGCCTCTATCAAGCCCTGCAACGGCTGTCACGGCTCTTGCGATGGGCCAATCCGTCACGCTTTCAGGATGTCGTCCGCCCAGGCCGCGAAATCGCCCATGATGATGTCGCGATTCACCTCGTTCAGGCTTTCGTGGCGGGTGTCAGCGTAAACCTTTGAAACCAGATTCGAAAAGCCCATCTTGCGCATGCGATTGGCAAGATGGGTGATCCCCTTGCCGTAATCCGAGGCGGGATCCTTTTCGCCGCCGACGATGCTGACGGGGAGGTCGCGCCGGACGCCGGCAAAGCCGGCATCCTTGCCGCCGTTCAATGCCATGCCGACGACGTCGCGCCACATTGATACCGAAGCATCCCAGCCGCACAACGGATCGGCAATGTATTTCGCCACTTCCGCCTCGTCGCGCGACAGCCAGTCGAACAATGTACGGTGATTGGGCACCGCCTTGCCCCAGGCCTGAAAGGTGAGCTTTGGCAACAGGCGCGACGGGACATCAGAGCCGAGCCGCATCCGTTCCCAGGCAAGGATGCCGAGCGCCACCTGGCCAAGCAGGCCTTGGGAGAAATTGCCGTTCCAGATCGCGGCGGCATGAACGCGCGGCGAGTGGCGCAACAGGTAGTTCAGCGCCACCGACGCACCCATCGAGTGGCCGAAAAGGATGACGGGCAGGTTCGGCTGTTCGCTGGCGATCAGATCATGGATGGCGTCGACGTCGGCGATCACCTTGGCGGGGCCGTTGCTGTCGGCGAACCTGCCGAGCGGTGCGTCGGGGGCCTTGGTCGCGCCATGGCCGCGATGATCGTGGACATAGACGTGGAAGCCGCGGGAGCCAAGAAAATCGGCAAAGCGGGCATAGCGCGCGGCGTGCTCGGCCAGACCATGATTGATCTGGACGACGGCACGTGCCCGGCCATCGGCTTGCCTGACGAAAAGATTGAGATCGGCACCGGTCGGCGAGGCAATCACACGCTGCTGGCTGAATGACATGCCGCTCGGTCTCCAGGCTCTGGCCGCCACCGTGGCGCCGGCTTTGTTTGCGCCGGCGCCGGTTTTGCGTCAATTGGCAAAGCCTGCTTTTTCGCGACGATGTTTCTTGCGTTTGGACAGCAAAATATCGCAATTCTGACATGGAGACAGCTTCAGTCTGTCGCCCACTTCTTCAGCCGGGGATTTTCCATGCGCATTGGTGTCGTTTTCGGATTGGCCATGCTGGCGGCGTCACTGGCCGGGGCGGCGCGTGCCGACGTCAAGATGAGCGGCTCTTTCGTTGCCGACGCTGCCTGTCCGGCGACGCAGGCCATCAAGAACGGCAAGAACCCCGGCAACGTCTCGACCGATGCCGGGCAGAGCTACCAGCTGCTTGCCGGCAACAAGGATACGCCGACGCATTACCTCATCCTGGTGCCGGGCGCCGATCCGGAGCGCCGCTGGGTGAAAGTCACCTGCGGCCATGTTTCGGGTAGCAGCGCCGCGACCGTGCCGGCCGCACCGGGCGGGCAAGGCAAGCCGGCGGCATCGGGAAAACCCGAATATGTCTTCGCGCTGAGCTGGCAGCCGGCCTTCTGCGAGACCAAGTCGAGCAAGACGGAATGCAAGGTGCAGAGTGCAGGTGATTTCGACGCTACGCATTTCACCTTGCACGGCCTGTGGCCGCAGCCGAACGGCAATTTCTATTGCCAGGCGACGGCGAGCGACAAGGCCAACGACAATCCGGCCCACTGGAAAGACCTGCCGCCGGTCAATCTGGACGCCAACACCCGCACAGAGCTCGATCAGGTGATGCCGGGGACAGCTTCCAAGCTCGAACGGCATGAATGGATCAAGCACGGCACCTGCTACGGCAAGAGCCAGCAGGACTATTTCTCCGACGCGCTCAACTTGATGCGCGCGGTGAACAGCTCGCCGGTGCGCGATCTCTTTGCCAAGAACATCGGCGGCAAGCTGACGGCGGACCAGATTCGCGGCGCCTTCGACACTGCCTTCGGGGCGGGAGCAGGGGACCGCGTGCGTGTTTCCTGCGTCATCGATCCGTCGAGCGGCAGGCGGCTGATCGGCGAACTGACGCTCGGCCTCGCCGGTCCGATCGGCTCCAACAGCTCGCTCAAGGACCTGCTGCTGGCTTCGGTGCCGACCAACAAGGCCGGTTGCCCGACAGGCACTGTCGACGCGATTGGGTTCCAGTAAGTACGGGGCGGCTTCCAGTAAGTACGGGCGGTTCCAGCAGGCGCTGGCAGGACGCAGACACCGGACTGTCGCCTTGCCGCGTCCCGATGCTATGCTGCCCGCGCATCATTTCGGCGGGGCTCGCAATGGATGGCATGACGAGCAGCGCGCTGGCGCGGCTGGCTTTCTGGGCCAGGGGCATGGTCTCGATAAACGATGCCCGCATGGAATGGCCGGGCTTTTCCTACACCGACGCCGAATGGGCGCGCATGCGAACGCTATCCGAACCGATCGGCGTCGGCACCTACCAGCTGTTCACGATCGTCAATGCGGTGATTTTCATCACTATCGCGGCGATCGGCATTTTCGGTGTCTTCCTGCCGCTGGCGACGCTGCTGTTTCCCATACCGGCGGAAACCAGCGCGCTGAAGTTTTCGCTGCTGCTGGCGACTTGTGCTTTCCTGATCATCGGGCTCGGCCTGCCGATCTCGATGCGCCTTTCGGCCATGCTGGTGGGCGGCAGGGCGGTGCGGGCGGCACTTGTTTCCGCGCCCGGCGACGAGGCGTTGGCGTCAAAAGTGTCGTGGCAGATCAACCGCATCATGCTGATTCTATGCGGCCTGCTGGTGCCGGGCATCCTGCTGTTCATTGCCTATGACATCGAAGCCGGGCCGATCATCACCGCGCTGAAATGGCTGGCGATCGCGCTGATGGCGGTTTCCACCGTGACAGGCTTTCGGCGGCAGAAGAAGTCCTAACGACAGACCTAGATCTGCGCGGACTTGGTCCACGCAACGGCTGCGTCGGCTTCGTGGCCGCCCGGCTCGCCGACGACGCGATCGCGCCCGGTCGACTTCGCCTTGTAGAGGCGCTGGTCGGCAAGCGCGAACAGGTCGGCAAGGCAGCGCGTCGTTTCGCTGACGCTGGAAACGCCGGCGCTGACGGTCAGCTCGAACCGGCTGGTGGCGGCCGAGGCCTTGACCGCGTAGCGGATGCTTTCGCCGAACAGCCTGGCGACCGAGTGCGGGCGCGAACTGAGGATGGCGAATTCCTCGCCGCCGATGCGGAACACCAGGTCTTCGGCGCTTGCCGCCTCGGTAAGCAGGATCGCAACCGCTTTCAGCACCTTGTCGCCTTCGGCATGGCCGAAACGGTCGTTGATCGACTTGAAATGGTCGACATCGATGATCAGCAGGCTGAGCGGCCTGGCGGTGCGCAGGCTGTCCTGGACGGCGGCTTCACCGTCGGCGTCGAAGCGCCCGCGATGCAGCAGGCCGGTCAGGCCGTCACGGCCGACATGTTCGACCAGCGCTTCATAGCGTTCGCGATAGGTGAGTGTTTCGAAAATGTCGGTCAGCCCGCGCGGCGCCGCGACCTGACGCTCCTCGAACCATTTGAGATAGGCCACGAGCATGGTGCTGAAGATCAGCGCCGCCGCCATCTTGGCAAACCAGCCGCCGAAAAAGACCGCGATCGGCGCGCCGGCGACGAAATGCAGCGCGGTGAAGAACCCGGCCTGGTCGAAGGTGAGCACGCAAGCGACCGAAATCAGGATGCGCGCGAACTGTGCCTTGCGCAGGTAACGCCCGAGCTTTTCATAGAGCAGGATGATCAGGATGGCGTCGACGAACAGCAGCGTCGTGCCCCAGACCATCAGCCAGCCCATCTCGTCGATGAAGCCGATGTCGGGGAGCCTGCCGTCGGGAAGTGCCGCGATGACGTGCAGGCGCAGCAGCAGCACCAGCCCGATCATCAGCGCATTGCCGAACAGCAGGCCGTAGATCGGCTGACGCACGGTGGCGGCATCCTCTTTCATATAGAGCAGCAACAGCATGACCAGCTTGCCGGAAAACAGCACAGCCGAGCCCGGCGAGACCATGCCGAACGGCAAGGCGACGTAAAAAACGCTGGCGAGATAGGTCTCGAGGAAGTGCATGACGCCGAGCGCGCAGACGAAGACGCCGAGGCCGATACGCTGTCTGAAGCGGAAAAGCGTCACCATGACGCTGAAGTAGACGACCGCTTCGGCAAGGAGCAGGAAACTGTTCAGCAATGCCGTCGATCCGATCTTTCTCCTGAAATCGCTGCAAATCAGCGATTCCACCCCGATCCTGTTTTGACCCGGAAGGGTTAACCGGAGCTTTCATCGCGTCCGATGAGCGTGGAAAACTTCAGCGGTTGGCGGACACTTCCGCGTGTGACCGGCCAGATGCGGCAAAAGCGATTGCCGTTCGCCGCCGCATCGCCTACATAGCGGCCAACCTCCACTCAATTCGACAATCCAGTCAGTTTTTTCAGGGAAAGCGCGCGTGGCACGCCAGTTCATCTATCACATGGCCGGCCTCAACAAGGCCTATGGCACCAAGAAGGTGCTCGAGAATGTCCATCTCTCCTTCTATCCCGACGCCAAGATCGGCATTCTCGGCCCCAACGGTTCGGGCAAGTCGACGATCCTCAAGATCATGGCCGGGCTCGACAAGGAGTGGAACGGCGAAGCCTGGCTCGCCGAAGGCGCCACCGTCGGCTACCTGGCGCAGGAGCCGGCGCTTGATCCGGACAAGACCGTGTTCGAAAACATCATGGAAGGCGTCGCCGCCAAGACCGCCATCATCGAGCGCTACAACGAATTGATGATGAATTATTCCGACGAGACGGCCGACGAGTCGGCCAAGCTCCAGGACGAGATGGACCGGCTCAACCTGTGGGATCTCGAGCAGCAGGTCGAGATGGCGATGGAAGCGCTGGGCTGCCCGCCCAAGGATTCGGAAGTCACCAAGCTTTCGGGCGGCGAGCGCCGCCGCGTCGCGCTCTGCCAGCTCTTGCTGCGCCAGCCCGACCTTTTGCTGCTCGACGAACCGACCAACCATCTCGACGCCGAGACCACGGCGTGGCTGGAAAAGCATCTGCGTGCCTATCCGGGCGCTGTGATGATCATCACCCACGATCGCTACTTCCTCGACAACGTCACCGGCTGGATCCTTGAACTCGACCGCGGCCGCGGCATTCCCTATGAGGGCAACTACACCAAATACCTCGAAGCCAAGGCCAAGCGGCTCAAGCAGGAAGGCCGCGAGGACGACGCCCGCCAGCGCGCCATCGGCCGCGAGCGCGAGTGGATCCAGTCGAGCCCCAAGGCCCGCCAGACCAAGTCCAAGGCGCGTATCCAGGCGTTCCAGGACCTTTTGGATGCAGCCGACAAGCGGCGTCCGAGCGACACGCAGATCGTCATTCCGCATGGCGAGCGGCTCGGCAATGTGGTGATCGAGGCGGAAGGCCTGTCGAAGGGCTTTGGCGACACGCTTTTGATCGACGGGCTGGAATTCAAGCTGCCGCCCGGCGGCATCGTCGGCGTCATCGGCCCGAACGGCGCCGGCAAGACGACGCTGTTCCGCATGATCACCGGTCAGGAAAAGCCGGATGCGGGCTCGGTCCGTGTCGGCGAAACGGTCAAGCTCGGCTATGTCGACCAGAGCCGCGACGCGCTCGATCCGTCAAAGACGGTGTGGGAAGAGATTTCCGGCGGCGCCGAAGTGGTCAAGCTCGGCAAGTTCGAAGCCAACACGCGCGCCTATTGCGCCTCGTTCAACTTCCGTGGCGGCGACCAGCAGCAGAAGGTCGGCAACCTCTCCGGCGGCCAGCGCAACCGCGTGCATCTGGCCAAGATGCTGAAGACCGGCGGCAATGTGCTGCTGCTCGACGAACCGACCAACGATCTCGATACGGAAACGCTTGCCGCACTTGAAGACGCGCTGGAAAACTTCGGCGGCTGCGCGGTCATCATCTCGCACGATCGCATGTTCCTCGATCGCCTGGCGACGCACATCCTCGCCTTCGAGGGCGACAGCCATGTCGAATGGTTCGAGGGCAATTTCGAGGATTACGAGCAGGACAAGATACGCCGCCTTGGGCCCGATGCCGTCAACCCGCACCGCATGACGTATAAGAGGCTGACGCGGTAAGGAGTTTTCCGGGCGGCGAATTCTCAAGAAGACATGAGGAGCTCACATGGCTGATTGGTCCGCCGCCCAATATCTGAAATTCGAGGACGAGCGCACGCGACCCGCGCGCGACTTGGTCGCGCAGGTCCCCGT
>NZ_RZQG01001429.1:0-987 GCF_003998635.1 Mesorhizobium sp. M7D.F.Ca.US.004.03.1.1 | reverse complement strand
GCACTGGCCGGGAGCCTGGGTGTTCCTGGTGGTGATGGTGGGGCTTAGCCTCAGCTTGGGCGTAGCGCTGGCCCGGCGCGATCCCGGCCTGATGAATGAGAGACTGAGCCCTCCCATCCAGAAGAATCAGACCGCAGCTGACAAGGTGCTGTTGAGCGTATTGCTGGCCGCTATCTTCGGTTGGCAGGCCCTCATGGGGCTCGACATCCGTTTCGGCTGGTCGGCGGTTCCCGTCTGGGTACAGGTGATAGGCGCGGCTGTCCTGCTGCTCGGCATCTGGATCTGCTATCTGACGATGCTGGAGAACAGTTTCGCGGCGCCCGTTGTGAAGATCCAGGACGAGCGCGGACAGCGCGTGATCACCACGGGTCCCTACAGCTACATCCGCCATCCGATGTATGCCGGCGCCATTCTCTTCTTTGCCGGCACGGCACTCCTGCTTGGCTCCTGGTGGGGGTTGGCATCGGTGCTCGTGTTCATCATTCTTTTGGCCATCCGCACATTCATCGAAGAAAGCACGCTTCGGACTGGCCTGCGAGGCTATGACGACTATGCGGCCCATGTTCGCTACCGCCTGATTCCATTGGTCTGGTAGCGATTCGGGCGCTCAGGCGGAAACACCTGCCGCCTTTGCCCGCGCCAGAAGTCGTTCGGCCAGTCGCAGATGCGGGCGGTCGTACATCTTGCCGTCGATGCCGACGACGCCGGGATTTCCCGCTGCCGCGAACGCGGCGACGATTGCCGCCGATTGTCTCACGGCCTCGCCCGACGGCGTGAAGGCGGCGTTGATGACCGACACCTGAGCGGGGTGGATCGCCATCTTGCCGGTGAAGCCATCGCGCTCGGCTTCCATGCATTCCGCTTGGAAGGCCGCCATGTCGCGAAAATTCGGGAAGACGGTGTCGATCGCCGCGACCTCCGCCGCACCAGCGGCAAGTATTGTCATGGTGCGGGCGTGACGGAACACGTCCGTGTAGCGGCCATGTT
>NZ_RZQG01001428.1:0-990 GCF_003998635.1 Mesorhizobium sp. M7D.F.Ca.US.004.03.1.1 | reverse complement strand
CCGCAGTCGATGCATTCATCGGGATGGATGACGAGCATGTTCTCGCCTTCGTAAAAACAGTCCACGGGACAGACTTCCACGCAGTCCATGTATTTGCATCTGATGCAATTGTCGGTGACCACGAACGTCATGCGGCGTTTCTCAGCCATGGCCGTTCAGGGCGATAGAACAAGAACAACTTCAGACTTTCAGCTATGTGGGCGGCCTTCAGCCAACAGAGTCCCGCAGTCTCGCTGTCCAGCAATTCGTCGCAACTGTCGCCAAACAAGGCGAGGCACCGGTCGAGCAGACCGAGCTCCAATCCGCCGATATGCGTGCGGACCGCGAGGAGACTTCCCTTGTAGTACCCGGTGGTCAACATGACCGAGGACCAGAAATCGTACATCTTCGCCAGATGCGTTTCCCAATCGCCGGCAACGACGCGCTCGAAAATCGGCTCGAGATCCGGGTCGGCGCGAATCTTGTTGTAGAAGGAGTCGACGAGTAGTCGAATCTGCTCTGCGGAAATCGGGCTGTCTGCATCAAGGGCATACTCTGATCCAGCGCTCATCCGCCCCTTCAGACCACGACATAGGTCATATCGAGGGGAATGCGGTGATCATCGATAGCCCGTACGCCAGCGGTGTTTTCAGCCAGAATGAGCGAAGCTTTCCGCTCTTGCTCCGACAAGTAAGCTCCCCAGAAGGTGACCACGCCGTTGGTCACGGTCACGTCCGAGCTTCCGGGCGAGGGCCACGATTCGGATCGCAAGGCGTCAATAATCTCCAGCCTGATACTGCTGTCGTCATGCGAGGCCGGAGCGCGCCAACCCTTCCTGGCAACGACCAAAGCTCGCACCAGATTGGCGCGACTGACGATCCCCACCACCTGTCCGTCGCGAAGCACGGGGACACGTTTGATCCGATTGTGTTCAAGCAGGGTTGCGATCTCGGCGACTGGCGTACTCTCGACCACCGTCGCGACCTGCTGTGTCATGACGTCGATCACATG
>NZ_RZQG01001427.1:0-990 GCF_003998635.1 Mesorhizobium sp. M7D.F.Ca.US.004.03.1.1 | reverse complement strand
CCATGGATCGTGCTCCTAGTCGCGGTGCTGTTTGCCGGCACCGCCTTCACGCTGTTCGGCACCATCCGCCAGGAACTGACGCCGACCGAGGACCGCGCCGCCGTGCTGTTGCGCATCAGCGCCCCGCAAGGCGTCAGCCTCGACTACACCACCCAGCAGATGCAGAAGATCGAGAAGCTGATCCAGCCGATGCGCGATTCCGGCGAAATCCGCAGCACCTTCGAGAACGCCGGCCAGAACGGTTCCTACAACTCCGGCTTCATGGTGATGACGCTGGCGCCGTGGAACGAGCGCAGCCGCAGCCAGCAGGAGATCATGGCCGAGATCAGCCGGCTGACCAGGCAGGTGCCGAGCGTGCGCATCTTCCCGGTGCAGCCCAACAGCCTCGGTATCCGCGGTGCCGGCAACGGCCTGCAGTTCGCGCTGGTCGGCAACGACCGCAAGGCGCTCGGCGACGCGGCGGTGAAGATCATCGCCGAGATGCAGAAGGACCCGCGCTTCCAGACCCCGCGCCTGTCCATCGACCCGACGCAGCCGCAGCTGGCGGTGGCCATCGACCGCGAGCGCGCCTCCGACCTCGGCATCGACATCACCGGGCTGGCCAACACCTTGCAGGCCATGCTCGACGGCAACGACGTCGTCGACGTCTACATCGCCGACCGCAGCTATGGCGTGAAGCTTGTCTCGACCACCAATCCGATCAACGACCCGACCGATCTGGAAAACATCTTCTTGAAAACGGCCGATGGCCGCTTCGTGCCGATGTCGACCATCGCCACGCTGACCGAACGTGCCGTGCCGCCATCGCTGTCGCGCGAACAGCAACAACCGTCGGTGGCCATCACATCCAACCTCAACGGCGACTTCGCGCTCGGCGATGCGCTGACCCGTGCCGAAGAAATCGCCACACCGCTGCTGCCTGCGGGCAGCCGCATCCTGCCATTGGCCGAGGCAGCGACGCTGGGCGAGACCAACAGCGCCATGATCACC
>NZ_RZQG01001426.1:0-991 GCF_003998635.1 Mesorhizobium sp. M7D.F.Ca.US.004.03.1.1 | reverse complement strand
CGCCATGCGCAAGCACGCTCTGACCCGCCTGAAGGCGGGCGAGCTGGAACAGTCCCTGCCACGCGGTCAGACCGGAGATGGGCAGGCTCGCACCCACCGTGAAGTCAACGTCGCCCGGCAGCGGGGCGAGATTGCGTGCTTCCATGGCGACATACTCGGCCAGCGTGCCGTCGCGATGCCAGTCGGCGAGGCCGAACACTCGCTGGCCGATTGAAAGCCCCGTCGTGCCATAGCCGAGCGCGGTGACCACACCGGCCAGCTCATGGCCGAGGATCGATGGCGTCCGGGTACGGAAGGCTCGATCGGCCCAGGTCGAAGGCCACTCCAGTTCGGTGTTGACGAAGCCCGCGGCATGAACCTGTACCATGACATCGTTTATTGCCGCCTGCGGCTAGGGGCGCTCCACCAGCTTCATCCCCACTGTTCCTGCAGCCTGGTCCGTCACTACGATCGCTTTCATGGGAGTTGTCTCCTCAGACACTTGTTGGTTTCGGGGTAATCTGCGGGGGCGTAGAAGGTCTTTCGATCTCTCACGCAGTTAGCAATCGGCTCGGCCCGCTCAGCGGATCGACTGCTTTTGGGAAATCGGCGAGGTAGCTTGAAAGACCTAAAGAAGGCGCATTACTGCCATGCAGCCTGATCATTCTGTGACGAATGCGTCGTTTTGGTAGGCCGCCTCGCGAGGACGCTAGGTACGCCCTTGTTCAGCGCTCATAATCGTTATCGTTCGAGCGCTGCGTCTTGCGGTCCTGCTCTTCCGCCTGATGAGCCTTCTGCTTGTTGGCGTCCTTCTGCTTGGCTCTCATCTCCTGCTCGGTGCCAGTGCGCGGCTGCTCCAGCTGGCGGGGATCGTCCCGACTTGGAAGGTCTTGCCCTCGCGCCTCGCGCTCGGGGATCGGCTCGCCACTGCCACCACCACGACGCTGTTGCTGCCGCTCGAATTGCAGCCGTGCGAGACGGTCGTGCATCTTGTCGTTGACCTCTTCACGAT
>NZ_RZQG01001425.1:0-936 GCF_003998635.1 Mesorhizobium sp. M7D.F.Ca.US.004.03.1.1 | reverse complement strand
CTGCTGCACAATGCCTCGACGCAGTTCGCCGATGGCGGCGAATTCGGCATGGGCGCCGAGATCGGCATCGCCACCGGCAAGATGCATGCGCGCGGACCGGTCGGCGTCGAGCAGCTGACCTCGTTCAAATATCGCGTGCGCGGGTCGGGACAGGTGAGGCCTTGAAGCTTTTCGTCGTCAGAGCCTGAGGCAATGCTGGCATCTTCCGAACCGGCGGTACCCTTCCGTTACCTGAAGATGCCGCACGCCGAAAAAGGCCTCGCCGTTGGCTTGTTCGGAGGCTCGTTCAATCCGCCGCATGCCGGCCACGCGCTGGTCGCCGAGATTGCGCTGCGACGCCTGGCGCTTGATCAGCTGTGGTGGATGGTGACGCCGGGCAATCCGCTGAAGAGCACCAGGGAATTGGCGCCGCTCAGCGAACGGCTGCAACTGTCCGAGCAGATCGCCAAGAACCCGAAGATCAAGGTCACCGCCTTCGAGGCCGCCCATCATGTCCGCTACACCGCCGACACGCTGGCGCTGGTCAAGGCGCGCAATCCTGGCGTCGACTTCGTCTGGATCATGGGTGCGGATAGTTTGCGCGATTTCCATCGCTGGCAGCGCTGGCGCGAGATCGTCATGACCTTCCCGATTGCCGTCATCGACCGCCCGGGAGCAACGCTGTCGTTCCTGTCTTCGGTCGTCGCCAAGACCTTCGACTATGCCCGCGTCGACGAGGGCGATGCGCCGCGGCTTGCCCGCATGAAGGCGCCGGCCTGGACCTTCATCCACGGCCCGCGCTCGTCGCTGTCGTCGAGCGCGATCCGCAAGCTGGCGAAGGGGTGAGCCCACTCGCCCGGCCATGTCGCTTTTATCGCTCCCCTTGCCCGTTTCATGGGCAATCCTGAGCAGGCATGTCGATTCCCAGGAAAACCCGCAGCGAAGCCGAGCAGGGCG
>NZ_RZQG01001424.1:0-997 GCF_003998635.1 Mesorhizobium sp. M7D.F.Ca.US.004.03.1.1 | reverse complement strand
CCAGATGATCGATCGCGTCAGCGCCAGGCTGAAGCGCAGACTGTATGAAGTGCCGGTCGGGTTCAAATGGTTCGCCGAGGGCCTTCAGGACGGCTCGCTGGGTTTTTGCGGCGAGGAAAGCGCTGGTGCGACGTTTATGCGCCGCAACGGCGCCGTCTGGACGACCGACAAGGATGGCATCGTTCCGGCGTTGCTGTCGGCCGAGATCATGGCAAGGATGGGTCGCGATCCCGGCGAGGTTTATCGCAGCCTGACGAAGGCCTTGGGCGAACCGGTCGCTGATCGGCTCCAGGCAACCGCAACCCCAGCACAAAAAGAGAAACTGTCGAAGCTTTCACCGCATGAGATCACGTCGAAGACCCTGGCTGGCGAACCGATCAAGTCGGTGCTTAGCCGGGCGCCGGGCAACAATGCCGAAATCGGCGGCGTCAAGGTGGCCACGGAAAACGGCTGGTTCGCCGCGCGCCCTTCAGGCACCGAGGAAATCTACAAGATCTACGCTGAGAGTTTTCGCGGACAGGACCATCTGCGCGCCATCCTGGCCGAGGCGCAGACGATCGTCGACCATGCGCTCGGGGCAACCAAAGGAAACTGAACCGGCTGCACCGCTTGTAATGATCAATGCTTACCTCCCGAGGAGATGCTCCCCGGGATAAACGATCGTTCCATCATCGGGCACGACAGCGCCTGGCGTCAGGCTGGCCTCCTCGACATGACCGGCCCCAAGGATATGCATGACGCGTTCGCCTTCTGCGAGCAGGTAATCGGCAATGATGCGGCGGTGGCACCGCCACCAGACGGCTTCCGCGCACATGATTGCGCAGCGATGCCGGCCGCCGAGCTCTCGCAGTTGCGCCAAGCCTTTGGCGAACGGCTCGGTCAGCGCATAGTCGGCGTAGTTGCGAAAACCACGTACGCGCCAATAGCTATTGGGGGAAGGTTCCGCACCACGCGCCCTGCCCCGCAAGCCGCCAAGCGCAGCGATATGCTCATAGCC
>NZ_RZQG01001423.1:0-997 GCF_003998635.1 Mesorhizobium sp. M7D.F.Ca.US.004.03.1.1 | reverse complement strand
CGGCCCGCGACAGGGAAGCCAGGGAGGCGGCCAAGGCCGCCAAAGCGGCGCCCGACGCGATCATCGCTGCGCCCGTTCCGGCACCGGCCGCTGCCCCTGTCGCACCGTCCAATGCCAGCAAGCCGAAGACCGATGCTCCCGAAACCAGCCCGGCCCTGAAGACACCGTCAAAGGCCAAGGTTGCGCCGGCTGCGGAAAAGGCGGCGAGCGTTTCGGCGCCGTTGCATTCGGCCGCCAATGCCAACAAGGCGGCGCCTGAGGTCGAGCAGGTTTCCAAGCAGCGCAATGGTCCGAAGACCAAGGCCGAGCCGGCAGCCGCTTTCAAGGCGCCGGAGACCAAGGCGCCAGCCGCGAAAGCTGCCAAGCCGTCGCTGGAAGACAAGAACCGTCCGGCCGGCATCGACAAACCGGCGCTGGTCGACGACCTCAAGCTGATCTCCGGCGTCGGGCCGAAGATCGAGGGCGTCCTGCATTCGCTCGGCATCTACACTTTCGCGCAGGTTGCGTCGTGGAAGAAGGCCGAGCGCGAGTGGGTGGACGGCTATCTCTCATTCCATGGCCGCATCGATCGCGACGATTGGGTCAAGCAGGCCAAGGCGCTCGCCAAGGGTGGCGTCGCCGAATACATCCGCGTCTTCGGCAAGAAGCCGGTCTGAGGGACGAAAAATGCTTCAGGACAAAGACCGCATCTTCACCAACATCTACGGCCTCTTCGACAAGTCGCTGGCCGGCGCGATGGCGCGTGGTGCCTGGGACAACACGCCCGGCATCGTTGCCAAGGGGCGTGAGTGGATCGTCAATGAGATGAAGGCGTCGGGCCTGCGCGGCCGTGGTGGCGCCGGCTTCCCGACGGGGCTCAAATGGTCGTTCATGCCCAAGCAGAGCGACGGCCGGCCGAGCTATCTCGTCATCAATGCCGACGAATCCGAGCCCGGCACCTGCAAGGACCGCGACATCCTGCGCAATGACCCGCACACTTTGGTCGAGGGTGCGCTGC
>NZ_RZQG01001422.1:0-1004 GCF_003998635.1 Mesorhizobium sp. M7D.F.Ca.US.004.03.1.1 | reverse complement strand
TCCTGGAACACCATGGCGATGCCGGCTTCAAGTGCTGCGTGCGGCGAGGCGTAGGCGATCTCCCGGCCCTTGTGGAACATCTTGCCTGAGGTGGCGTCGACCACGCCGGCGATGATCTTGGTCAGCGTCGATTTGCCAGCACCATTTTCGCCGAGCAGCGCGTGGATCTCGCCCTTGCGCAGTTCAAAACTGACGTTCTTCACCGCGGGCACGCCGCGATAGTTCTTGGTGACGTTCTCCAGACGGACGATCGGTTCCATCAGAAACCTCCCGATGCGAGGTCGATGGCCAGCACGCAGTCGCCGCCCCTGGAGGCGATGAACAGAAGGCCATCCTTCTCGGCGACACTGCAGATGCCGTGACGCGTGCCGTTGGCGCGGCTGTGCAGGCTGAATTGCGGCTGCATCTTCTGGTCGAGCCTGACCACTAGCCCGTAGGAGCGGCTCGGCGACCATGGCTTGTGGATGCCCATGGTGCGGATGCCGCCGCATTGCAGCGGCTCGAGGAAGCTGCGACTGGATGCCAGCGCCGGCGCGATCCAGTAGGCAGGCGGCACTTGGCTCAGCATATCCTGCCGGTAATGCGTTTCCTGCAGCACGAATTCGATCAGCCGGTTGCGCGGCGCAAACAGGGTCAGCCACGCGCCGCCATCGGCGGACGGCGACAGCCGCGCGGGATAACCAGGCAGATGCGCAAGAATCGTCGAACGGTTGCCCGTCGCGCCATCGAAGCGGACGAGCTGGTGACGCCAGCTTTCGCTGACCAGCACATCCCTGCCGACTGAGTGCAGCCCATAAGGAAAGGCAATGTCGCTGGCGACCTTGTGAAAATCACCGCCCGCCGCATCCCGCTTCCAAAGCGAACCAGTAGCACCCTTCTTCATCAGATCGGCGGCCCATTGCGAAGGCGCGTGCTCGGCCGAACCATTGGCCAGCCACAGCGTGCCATCGTCGGCATAGGCAAGCGCGGTGATGCAGCGAATCTCGGCCGGCAGCGAAACCTCC
>NZ_RZQG01001421.1:0-1005 GCF_003998635.1 Mesorhizobium sp. M7D.F.Ca.US.004.03.1.1 | reverse complement strand
TTGTTGATCAAGGGATGTGCTACGGGCAACCGGGCTCTGGATGCTTCGTCAAGCGATCCCGTGCACCAAGTTCAAAGGGCTGGCTGGCCTCGCATGTTGGTAATCACATGGCTTCGTTGAAATGAATGGGATCGGCAATGTGGTGCTGCTGACGGGTGCGGCTGGAGGTATCGGCCGCAGTATTGCCCATGCCTTGCTGGGAGCGGAAGTGTCTGTCGTGGCCGTGGACCGCGACCGTGCCCGTTTGGCATTGCTAGCGGCGGCAGCGGAATCGTTGGGCGGACGAATCGAAACTCTGGTCTGCGATGTCACCAACCAGCCCGCCGTCGAAGCGACTGCTGAGGCCGCGATTGCAACGATGGGGCGGATTGACGCGCTAATCCATTGCGCTGGAAAGGATGCTCCTTCCGGTCGTGCCTGGGAAGAAAGCGCAGAACACTGGCGTGACATCATAGATGTTGATCTCAACGCGGTGTGGTGGAGCACGCGCGCCGTCTTGCCTCACATGATTTCGCGGGGCTCCGGGCGCATCATCCTGATCAGTTCCGTCGCGGGACGCATTCCAACGGGCGGTGCCTCGGTAGCTTACAACACTGCAAAAGCCGGCATCAATGGGCTGACCATAGCTCTTTCCGCACAAGTCGAAGGTAGTGGTGTGCTGGTGAACGCAATTGCACCCGGGCCTACCGGAACAGGCACAGCAATGACTTCGACCGAAAGGGTCGCGTACAGGGCCATGTATCCGCTCGGTGAAGGTGGACCAGAACCTGTAGCTCGCGCTTGCCTCTACCTGCTTGGCCCAGGTGGCGATTGGGTGAGCGGGAGCATATTGAACGTCAGTGGGGGCAGATATAGAGGATGAAACGCAAATCAAAAAAAGAGATGCCGTTTGACGGGCTGTGCGGCTGAATTTTCGATGGCCAGAAGCAGCAAACACGTAGGCCGATCGGCATCGCCGTAGCCGCCTGAGCGGCCGCCATCGCGGCAGCACAGCAGGTGCATCGC
>NZ_RZQG01001420.1:0-1009 GCF_003998635.1 Mesorhizobium sp. M7D.F.Ca.US.004.03.1.1 | reverse complement strand
GGCCGATACGGTCGGCAATGTGCTGGGTGTCGCCGGGATCGAGCGGGTTGACCGAGTTCAGCCGCTTGGCCGGATGGCCGGCGGTCAGCCGCACCACCCAGGTGCCGTCATAGTGGACAGCGGCTGCCGGCCAGGCGCGAAAGCCGGCCGCCTCGTAGCGGCGCACGATCGCGAGCATGCTTGCCGGATGCCTGGAGCCCAAGACCATCAGCTCCGATAATCGCCATTGATGGCGACATATTCCTTGGTGAGATCGCAGGTCCACACCGTCGCCTTGCCGCGGCCGATGCCGATATCGGCGCGGATGCGGATGTCGTCGCGCTTCATGTAGGCCGACGTCGCTGCCTCGGAGTAGCCGGGGTCGCGCTCGCCTTCATGCGCCAGCCTGTTGTCGCCGAACCAGATCGACAGCCGGTCGCGATCGGCGGGTTCGCCGGCCTTGCCGACGGCCATGACGACGCGGCCCCAATTGGCATCCTCGCCGGCGACCGCCGTCTTGACCAGCGGCGAATTGGCGATCGACAGCGCGATGCGCTTGGCCGACCGCGCCGATTTGGCGCCGGTGACGGTGACTTCGACCTGCTTGCGGGCGCCCTCGCCGTCGCGCACCACTTGCAGCGCCAGCGATTTCAGCACCTTTCCGAGTGCCCGGCGAAACGCGCCGAGACGGGCATCCTTGGGGTCGGTTATCTCGGGCGCGCCGCGCTTGGCGGCCTTGCCGGTGGCGAAGATCAGCAGCGTGTCGCTGGTCGAGGTGTCGCTGTCGACGGTGACCGCGTTGAAGGTCTTGGCCGTGCCGCGCGACAACAGGTCCTGCAGAACAGGGGCGGCGATCGGCGCGTCGGTGGCGATGAAGGACAGCATCGTCGCCATGTCGGGCGCGATCATGCCAGCGCCCTTGGAGATGCCGTTGATGGTGACATCGGTGTCGCCGAGCTTGACGGTCGCTGTCGCCACTTTCGGATAGGTATCCGTGGTCATGATCGCCTTTGCAGCTTCGGTCCACAGC
>NZ_RZQG01000141.1:0-9724 GCF_003998635.1 Mesorhizobium sp. M7D.F.Ca.US.004.03.1.1 | reverse complement strand
GTTCCTTAGCCGATGCGAGCCGGCGGCAGTTCGAACAGAGTGGCGCCGTTCTCCTGGCCGCGTTCGACATAGCCGATGACTCCAAACCATCTTGCGACATCCGGTCCCCGGAGCCAGCTGCGCGAGTGGATGGGGAGGTTGCCGGCAAGCGCCTGGATGTGCCGGATATGCCGCTTGCAGAAGCGGACGGTCGCCGCACGGAAGAAATCCTCCTGTGCGGCAAACAGCGTGTCGGCGGCGTCGCTGTTCTCATGCCAGGCGATGATCGCCACGGCCTTGTCGCCCTCGACAAGCGCGTGAGCACGGCCTTCCTTCAAATTCATCATCAGATTGTCGTAGGCGATCTTGCTGTCCTTGCCGGCCGCCGCGTATTCGTCCGACATCCGCTTGGACAGACCACGAAAGACATCTTCCAGATCCCCGAGCGTTGCTGCGCGTGCTCTCATTTCTCCTCCTGACGCCCCGGCAGGCAGTTTGCCCTAAGGTTGGGGGATCACCAAGCAAATCAAATCCGCTGGTGGCCTAATATGCGCAAAGTGATTTCGCCCAGAGGATGCGGGCGCCGCCGCCTACGCCGGCAAGCCTGCAATCCGCATGGCGTCGGTGACATCATCGACGATATCAGGCGCAAGTCCCACCGCGGCGGACCAGCGGCCGATGGTGAAATGCGGGTCGAGCGACAAAAGCCGTGCTCCCGCCGCTTTTGCCTCGTCGATCCGTCCGAGCCTGGCCAGCGGTGCGGCCAGCCATCCGTGCAGCATGCTGAATCCGGGGTTCATCTCCACCGCCCGCCGGCCTGATATGACGGCCTGTTCGTGCAGGCCGGTGAGAAAATTGCCGAATCCGATCATGCCTGGCGGCACACAGCTCATGGCGTCGAGGGGGTTCAGCCGTAACGCTTGCTCGCCCCAGTCGATTGCCCGGGCAGCGTCGCCGCCATAGGCAACCGACACGCAACCGAAGGCATAGACGAAGGCGCAGGAGGCGCTGAGCGTCAAAGCCTGCGCAAACGCCTCGTCGGCCAGCCTGCGATCATGCTCCACGATGCCGATGGTGAACCCGGCCAGAGCGAGCGCCATGGCGTCGCCCGAGCCGTGCTCGATCGCTGCATGGGCATGGCGGATCGATCGCTCCCGATTCTCCGGTTTCATGCCGCCGCGCACGAACAGCGACTGATGCGCCCAGGCGGCAAAGCCATGGGCAAGGGCATAGGTCGGTTCGATGGCGAGCGCCTGGTCCAGCAGCGGCAGGCCCTTGGCTGCACCATGCGGCATGAAGGTGTAGACGTCAGGCAGCGCGCGCAGCAGCAGATCATAGGCGTCGAGACTGTGGGGGCGCTGGCGCTTGACGCGTTCGACCTCGGCCCGGCGCAGATTGGGCTCTATTGCCGCAACCACGCTGATGGTGATCTCGTCCTGCAGCGCGAACACATCGGTCAGTTCGCGGTCGTAGCGTTCGGCCCACAGATGGCTGCCGTCCTCCGCGTCGATGAGCTGGCCGGTGATGCGCACGCGGCTTCCCACCTTGCGCACGCTGCCTTCCAACACATAGCGCACGCCGAGCTCGCGCCCGACCTGCTTCACATCCACCGCGCGGCCTTTATACGTGAAGCTTGAGTTCCGCGCGATCACGAACAGCCAGCGGATCTGCGACAGACCGGTGATGATGTCCTCGACCATGCCGTCGGCAAAATAATCCTGCTCCGGATCGCCGCTCAGGTTCACGAAGGGCAGCACGGCGATGGACGGACGGGCGGGAATGCCCAGGCCGGGCTTCGGTTGCTTCACCGAGGCGATAGCCTCGGCCTCCTCGCGCACGGTGCCGACGAAGCGAAGGCCCCTGCGCAGGATGGTGCGGATGAGGCGCTGCTCCTCGCCGCTGTCGTGCAGTGCATTGCGCGCCGCGTTGATGCGGCTGGCGAGCGTGGCGTCGGAGACGATGCGCCCCTGCCAGACCGCGTCGATCAAATCGTCCTTGCTGACCACCCGCTCGCGATTGCGGATCAGATATTGCAGCAGGTCGAACACCTGCGGCTCGATGGAAATCAGGTCGTTGCCGCGGCGCAGTTCGCGCCGATCGCCGTCCAGGGCAAAATCCTCGAAGAGATACGGCAAAATGGCTTGCTCCAGACCGCGCGGCAAACAGGCCGACACTTTAGCCGTGTCGTGGACGCAAAATCAAAGCGATCTCAAGGTAAAATCAAGAGGTCCTGAAGGCCGCCTCAAAGCGCGTCCGTCAGCCCTGCCGCATAGTCCTCCTGCAACCAACGCAAACAACATTTTGAAAAGGAGAACTCAAATGTCTAACACCGCAGCAAAGTCCGTCGTCCTTGTCCATGGCGGCTTCGTCGATGGCTCCGGCTGGGACGGCGTCTATCAGATCCTCAAGAAGGACGGCTATGACGTGACCATCGTCCAGAACCCGACCACCTCGCTCGCCGACGATGTCGCTGTGACCAAGCGCGCCATCGCCGCCGCTCCTGGCAACGTCATCCTGGTCGGCCACTCCTATGGCGGCGTCGTGGTGTCGGAAGCCGGCACCGATCCGAAAGTGGCAGGTGTAGTCTACATCGCAGCCTTCGCGCCGGACGCCGGAGAGTCGGTTTCGAGCCTGATCGCCAACCCGCCGCCAGGAGCGTCGGTGCCACCGATCCTGCCGCCCGTAGACGGCTTCCTGATGCTCGACAAGGCCAAATTCGCAGCCTCGTTCGCCGCCGACGTCCGTCCCTCGCTCGCCTCCTTCATGGCGGATTCGCAGGTGCCGTGGGGCGTGGCGGCGCTCGAAGGCAAGGTCACCGCTCCAGCCTGGAAGGTGAAGCCCAGCTGGTATCTGGTCGCCACGGATGACCGGATGATCCCGCCGCCGGCTCAGCGCAATATGGCCAACCGCGCCCAAGCGACGACGGTGGAAGTACCCGGCAGCCACGCCGTCTATGTCTCCAACCCCGCAGCTGTCGCCAAGCTCATCGAACAGGCAGCCGCCGGCATCGCCAAGAGCTGAACCGCATCACATCCGGAGATGGATGGCCCGGGCGCCTGTGGCGCCCGGGCTTGTTGCTTTGCTGGGATGATCCACGAAAGACATCCTCCAGATCCCCAAGCGTTGCTGCGCGTGCTCTCATTTCTCTACTGGCGCCCCGGCGGGCAGTTTGCCCTAAGGTTGGGGATCACCAAGCAAATCAAAATCCGGATGCAGGCCAATAGGAGCAAAGTTTCGCCCGAAGGATCGCGATGCAATGCAGTGTCCAGTAGTTTGGCGGACGGATCGATGTCGTTCGGCCCCGATCTGACAAGCGAAGCGTGCCGCAAATCTTCCTCGCCGCGGAAGTGCTTCACATTTCGCCGTCCAGTTGTGCCGTTGCGGGCGAAAATCCGGACGTCGTGGTCAATGATGATTGGCTACGGTAGTCGTCGAACTTTATCTCGTGAATTCGGCCGTTACCTTCAGGAGGCTTCTCAACCAAGGTCGGCTGCATGGCTCGACAAACTTCAAACGCATCAACAGACTTGCAAAACCGCGATTCAATTACCTTGCGCTGAAATGGTTACAAAACGCGAAAGAGCCCGCGCATTGTCCAAAGGACACGCGGGCTTTTTGATTGTTTTGGGGGGATCCCTCAATCCCCGTGTCGCGACCCATAAGCAGACATTGCCCTGAATGGCGCTGATGTAGGCAACGGCTAGAGTGGTGGCACTGGCAACAGGCTAGTTTCCTCTGTCACCCGGCTTGTGGCCAGCGTCGCGAGTGTCAGCCGTGCTGAAACTCGTCGTTACGCCGACAGTAGTGGAACAGAGCACGATGATCGCCAGAACTCTAAATAATGCGGTTCGCATGCTTCGCCTCCCTGCGCCGAAACCGGCCATCCAGTCTCGGAACTCAAGGATCATATCGCGTTATTCAAATGAACAACGAGGCGTCGCATACACCAATCGGTCATTTTTCCATGTCAGTTCGACGTAGGCTCATGTCAGTTCGACGTAGGCTGATGTGCAATGACCCGCGCCTCCCCACTGACGCGGGCCGACCAAGCGTTGCCTTTGGCCAGCAGCCTTACCCAGGGAAGGGACGGCGCTTTCCGTCCAACTTTCCGCCTGGTTCCCGTTTCCTCGGATGCCCTTCCCGAGAGATGGGTGATGGTGCCCAGAGGCGGATTCGAACCACCGACACGCGGATTTTCAGTCCGCTGCTCTACCAACTGAGCTATCTGGGCCTGTTCCGGCAAACGAAAACGCGTTGACCGGATTTCATGAAGGCGCCGTGGGGCGCCCCTTGAAAGCGCGTGGGTTATAGCACGGGAATTCGGCCTGTCCAGCGCCTAGGTGGCGATTTCAGACAGGAAAAGCGATGCCGTGTAATACCCCGGTTTCCATGCTGCTTGCATGGCCGGAATGGCGCACGGCATGGCACGATCCGGCCTTCGTCACCCTTGCCCGCGTCGCTGTTGCGGGCTCAAATGCCATGTCACGGCTTTTAGCCGGCGATCGAGGCACAGCAATGCTTTCGCGGCACCAGGCGCGCCGCAAGTAGTCATCGCCTATCTGGCGCCGGTCACGCCTCTGCGAAAATCGGAGGGCGACATGCCAGCCAGCTTGCGGAACGACTTGTTGAAGGCGCTGAGCGAACCGAAGCCTGAATCCATGGCGACGCGCAGCACATTGGCGTCCTGATGCATCAAAAGCGCCTGCGCGTAGCTCAACCGCAGCAGGTTGACATATTCGTTGAGCGTCATGCCGGTGGATTTCTTGAACAGGCTCATGGCGTATTTGGGGTGAATGTCGGCGGCGGCAGCGATGTTCACGCAATCAATGTCGTAGAGGAAGTTCTCGGCGATGAAATCGCACATGCGCCCGACATTGCGCGACGATTGCTGGTCGAAGGGGCTGCCCGCCTCCTGCCCGGGCGCGGTTTCGGGCACGAGCCGGTAGGGCTCGAACCGCACCCGCTCCAACCTGAGCAGCAATTCGTTGACGGCGTGTTCCGCCTTGGCCTGGTCGCCGGACCGTGCGTAGCGGTTCCAGCGCTCGAAACTATGGTTGTCGGACTGGTCGGTGGCGCCGGTCACCAGCGTGGCGCCCGTCATCAGCCGGTGCCTTATGTCCGTTGGCAGGTGCAGGCGAAAAAAATGCACCAGCGGCAGATGCGCTCCGGCATAGATGGCGTCGTCGGACAAATCGTCCATCTGGTGCGGCAGGCCACCCCAGAACAGGCACATCTCGCCGGCCGAAAGCGAAATCTCGTGGTCGTTCATGCGGTAATGCACGCTGCCGCGCACGATGAAATTCACCTCGACCTGGGCGTGCCAATGTGGCTTGAGCATCACGAGGGGATTGGTGTGAAACATCTGCAGGAGCAGTGGCAGGCCTTCCACGCTGCTGGCGCCAGGCTGGTAAAACGGCCGCTCAGGCATCTTACTTTCCGCCAATTTCATATTCCCTTTGACGGCGACAGGCCCTGCCCACTGCATAGTCTAGCCACGCTCACAGTGAGAGAGCAAATGAAATGGGAGGATTTCTATGCGCATCACAATGACCTGCGCCGCGCTCGCGCTTGCCCTGGGCTCAGCCCCGGCCTTTGCGCAATCCGGCGAAATCACCATCTGGAGCTGGAACGTCGCGGCTTCGTCGCTGAAGGCGACCATTGCCGGCTTCAACAAGCAATTTCCCGACGTCAAGGTCACGGTCCAGGATCTCGGCAACCAGCCGACCTACGACAAGTCGATTGCCGGCTGCGCCGCCGGCGGCGTCGGCCTGCCGGACATAGTCACCATCGAGAACGGTGAGGCCGAGAATTACTGGAGCCAGTTCCCCGACTGTTTCGTCGACCTGCATACGCTGGGCTACACTGCCGAGGACCAGGCGAAATTCCCCGACTTCAAACGCACCGAACTCGAAGTCGGCGACAAGGCCTACTCGATGCCGTGGGATTCGGGCCCGGTCGCCGCCTTCTATCGCCGCGACTTCTACGAAAAGGCTGGCGTCGATCCGGCGTCGATCAAGACCTGGGATGATTTCATCGCCGCCGGCAAGAAGATCCAGGCCGCCAACCCGGGCGTCACGATGACCAACGCCGATTTCAACGGCGACTCGGAATTCTTCCGCATGATCTCCAACGAGCAGGGCTGCGCCTATTTCGCCGCCGATGGCCAGTCGATCACGGTCAACCAGCCCAAATGCGTCGACGCCATGACCAAGGTCAAGGAGATGAAGGACGCCGGCATCATCTCGTCGGCGGACTGGGGCACCAAGATCACCAACAACACCGCCGGCACCGTCGCCACCCAGATCTATGGTGGCTGGTATGAAGGCACCATCCGCACCGAATCGGCCGGTGAAAACGGCAAATGGGGCGTCTATCTGATGCCGAGTCTCACTGCCGACGGTCCGCGCGCCGCCAATCTCGGTGGTTCTTCGCTGGCCATTACATCGGCGTCCAAGAACAAGGAGGCTGCCTACGCCTATCTGAAATACACGCTCGGAACCAATGAAGGCCAGATCACGATGCTGAAGGAGTTCGGCCTGGTGCCGTCGCTGGTGTCGGCGCTCAATGACCCCTATGTCTCGCAAGGCTTGCCCTACTGGGGCGGCCAGGCGGTGTGGAAGGACATTCTGGGCACCTTGCCCAAGGTTGTTCCGAGCCGCGGCACGCCGTTCCAGAGCGATGCCGAAATCATCGTCCGTGCCGTGCAGACCAAATATCTGGGCGGCGGCTATCCGGACGCCAAGGCGGCGCTCGACGACGCCGCAAGCCAGATCGCGGCGGCGACCGGATTGCCCGTCAAGTCATGACCTCCCAAGCCGGGTCCGGGGCAGGCGCTTGCGCCGCCCGGACCCGATCTCGCGCGCTCCTTGCGGGGCGTGTGATGGCTTGCATTTTCTGACAAACCGGCTCCGCTGCTGCGGGGGCATAGAATGAAACGTCGACGGATAAAGGAGGAGGAGGAAGATGCGCAACCGCAACGCCACGGCCTATCGCTTCCTCACGCCCTATCTGCTGATCTTTGCAGTCTTCTGGGTGTGGCCGATCATCAGCTCCTTCATGATCTCCTTCCAGGCGACGCGCACCGTGCCGTGGCGGTTCGCGCCAGGCTTCAACTGGGGGCGATTGATCGGCGATCCGGCCTTCTTCAACGCGCTGAAGAACACGCTGCTCATCCTAGTCATCCAGGTGCCGGTGATGATCTCGCTGGCGCTCGTCATGGCAGTGCTTTTGAACTCGCCGTTGCTCAAGGCGCGCGGCCTCTATCGCTTTGCCTTCTTCGCCCCGGTGGTGGTCGGCGAAGTTGCCTACTCGGCGGTGTTCCGGCTGATGTTCAACCTCGATTTCGGCATCATCAACAAGCTCCTGAACAGCGTCGGCCTGCCCAAGATCGACTGGTTTTCCAACGTCACGCCGGCCATGGCGCTGATCATGATCGCGGTGACCTGGCGCTGGGCCGGTTACAACGCCATCATCCTGCTCGCCGGCATGCAGTCCATTCCCGAAGATGTCTACGAGGCGGCGACGCTCGACCGTGTCAGCAAGCTCAAGCAGTTCTTCTACATCACCCTGCCGCTGCTGAAGCCGGTCATCGTGTTCTGCCTCGTGCTGTCGATCATCGGCACCATGCAGCTGTTCACCGAGCCCTTCCTGATCACCGAGCGCGGCGGACCGGGCGGCGGCACGGAGACGCTTGGCCTACTGCTCTACCGCCAGGGTTTTCGGTCGCTCAATTTCGGCTATGCCTCGGCCGTCGCCTACACCATGGCCGGGCTGGCGATCGCCATCACGCTGGCGCAGCTGTGGCTGACGAGGGAACCGAAATGAGTTCGCGCTCCTCCACCAGGCTGGGACGCAGCCTCTTGCTGCATCTGTTCCTGACGCCGCTGGCGCTGATCTGGCTGTTTCCGCTGTGGATGATGGTGGTGTTCTCGACCATGCCGGACAACGGCATCTTCAGCCCCGGCATCGAGCTTTTGCCGCACGGCAACTTCATCGACAATTTCAACAATCTGCAGCGTGACACCAATTTCGTCGGCGCCATCGGCATTTCGGTCTCGGTGGCGGTGACCTACACTGTCCTGTCGGTGCTGCTGACGTCGATGGCCGGCTGGGCGCTGGCCCGCTACCAGTTTTTCGGCAAGGGCGTGGTTGTCGCCATCATCCTGGGCACCATCACGCTCCCCTATGCGGTCGTGCTGATCCCGCAATTCATCATGGTGGCGCGCGACTTCAAGCTCGCCAACACCTGGGTGGCGCTGATCGTGCCGCCGCTGTTCAACTCGCTCGGCGTGCTGTTCATGCGACAGAGTTTTTCGATGATGCCGGACGACCTCTTCGACGCGGCGCGCGTCGAAGGCGTCAAGGAATGGCGCATCTTCCTTTTCGTCGCGCTGCCTTTGGCGCGGCCGATGCTTGCCGCACTTGCCATCATCCTGTTCCTCGCCTCCTGGAACAATTATCTGTGGCCGCTTTTGATCAACAGCCAGCCCGGTTCGATGACAGCGCCGGTGGCGCTAGGCACGCTGATCGGCCTCACCAAGGTGTCATGGGGCGGCATCATGGCGGGCGCGGTGATGCTGACGGTGCCGATGCTCGTCGTCTTCGTGCTGCTGCAGCGCCATTTCATCGCCGGCATTGCCGCCGGCGCGGTCAAGTAAACAGGATCAGCATGGCAACTGTCACGCTCAACAATGTCGTCAAGCGCTTCGGTGTCTTCGAGGTCGTCCACGGTGCCAGCATCGACATCAAGGACGGCGAATTCGTCGTCTTCGTCGGCCCTTCCGGCTGCGGAAAATCGACGCTGCTCAGGATGATCGCCGGGCTCGAGGACATCAGCGGCGGCGAGATCGCCATCGGCGGCAAGGTGGTGAACGATGTCGAGCCGGCCGACCGCGGCATCGCCATGGTGTTCCAGTCCTACGCACTCTATCCGCACATGAACGTCGAACAGAACCTGAGCTTCGGCCTGCGCATGACCGGCAACCCGAAGGCCGACACCGACCGGCGGGTGAAGCGGGCGTCCGAGATCCTGCGCATCAGCGAATTGATGGACAGGCGCCCGAAAAAACTCTCCGGCGGCCAGCGCCAGCGCGTCGCCATCGGCCGCGCCATCGTGCGCGAACCGCAGGTGTTCCTGTTCGACGAGCCGCTCTCCAATCTCGACGCCGAATTGCGCGTCCAGATGCGGGTCGAGATCTCTCGGCTGCACAAGGAACTCGGCGCCACCATGATCTATGTCACGCACGACCAGACCGAGGCGATGACACTCGCCGACAGGATCGTCGTGCTGCGCGCCGGCCATGTCGAGCAGATCGGCCGGCCGCTCGATCTCTACGACAATCCCGACAATCAGTTCGTGGCGGGTTTTGTCGGCTCGCCGAAGATGAACTTCATCAACGGCCGCATTGTCGGGCACGATGCGCGTGGTGTCGTGGTCGAGCTGGCGGGTCAGGAGAAGACCCGTATCGTGCAACCGCTGACGGGCGCTGCACCCGAAACAGGCAACCCAAAAATCGGAAGCCCAGAAATCGGCAGCAGGGTCATCGTCGGCGTGCGGCCCGAACATTTCGGCAATGCCGGAGAGGGCGACACCGACCTTGTGGTTGCCATCGACGTGGTCGAGCACCTAGGCGGCACAAGTTTCCTCTATGCCAGAACGGCCACGGTGACGACGTGGTGATCCAGCGCGACGCGGCAAAGGTCCCTGACACGCCCGAGATCACCGTTTCCATCCGCAAATCCTACC
>NZ_RZQG01001419.1:0-1011 GCF_003998635.1 Mesorhizobium sp. M7D.F.Ca.US.004.03.1.1 | reverse complement strand
CGCTGCGCGCAAGGGTCAGGTTGAGATCCGCCGAATTCACGATGCGGTAGATCATTCCACCATAGGCAACATCGACCCGCAGCGATCCGATACCAGGAACATCGATCATCAAGCCAGCGCGGAAAAGGCATTGATTTAATATTCTAGCTGGAATACTAGGTGGCGTGGCATAACATCAACCTTTGCGCGGCCGGTTTTTCAATGCTGACGACAAACTCTGATCTGCTGTCGTGGAGCGAAAAGGCAATTGGAAATGTCGTAATCCGCAACCGATATGTGCTCACCGGGCACGGAACGGGAATGGTGCTGGGCGGGCAAGCCGGAAACCAGCTGATTGATTACTATGCAGAGCGGGCCAAGGGCGGCGTCGGGCTCATCATGTTGGGCACGCAGCAAGTGCACTCTTCATCGCCAGGGCTTGGCCATCTCCTGACCAATTACAACGACAGCATCATACCAAGCCTGCGAGCCATTGCAGGAGCCGTGCATGCCCATGGCGGAAAGCTGTTCGGTTATATCGGCCATTTCGGTGCCCAGGCGAACAGCTTTCCACGGCCCCCTTGGTCGGCCAGCGCTTTCTATGATGAGGAACGCGGCACGTTTTGCCGTAGCATGACCATCGCCGATATGGAGGAGATCGCAACTGCTCATGCAGATGCGGCCCTTCGCAACATCGAATCTGGAATGGATGGCATTGAGGTGCACTGCGGCCACGGCCTGCTTCTGCACCAGTTCCTTTCGCCATGGACCAACAAGCGCGAAGATGACTATGGAGGCGATACGATACGGCGCCTGCGTTTCCCGCAGGAGGTGCTGCGGGCCGTGCGCCGGAGAATTGGTCCTGGCATTCCGCTTGGCGTTCGCATTAGCGGCATAGAAACCGTCGTTGGGGGGCTTGAGCTGGACGAAATGAGGATCGTCGCGGCCGGCCTCGTGGAAGCCGGGGCTCTAGACTATCTCGATGTCAGCATTGGTAACGACAGAGACCCGGTCAGCAGGATGCTACACCAC
>NZ_RZQG01001418.1:0-1011 GCF_003998635.1 Mesorhizobium sp. M7D.F.Ca.US.004.03.1.1 | reverse complement strand
AGCGGTGAGAATGGGTTCCTGGGTCATGGTCATGCCGAAACCTTTCTGATCCATTGGTCGACTGCCACGGCGCCGATGATCAGCACACCGGTGAGCAGCACTTTCCATTGCGGATCGGCGCCCAGCATGTTGAGGCCCATGGAGACGACGCCGACGATCATTGCGCCGAACAGCGTGCCCAGGATCGAGCCGCGTCCGCCAAACAGAGAAATACCACCGATCACCGTCGCGGTGATCGCTTGCAGATTGTAGTCGGTGACGGCGGCTGACGGCGAGATCGAACCATTGCGGCCGATGGAGACCCAGGCCGCGAAAGCGGCGATCAGCCCGGCAAGGGTGTAGACCGTCATCAGCACCTTCTTGGTCTGGATGCCCGACAGCTTCGCCGCCTCCTGGTCATCACCAACGGCGTAGACATGGCGGCCCCATGCCGTGTGATTGAGCACGTACCACAGGATCAGAACGAGCACGACCGTGGCAATGACGCCGAGCGTCAGCACCGCCGTGCCGACCTTGAAGCTCAATGCAAACAGATGCAGCAGCGGCGCCTGGGTGTCGACGTCGGTGTCGCGGATCGTCTCATTGGCCGAATAGATGAAGTTCGTGGCCATGACGATGTTCCAGGTGCCAAGCGTCACGATGAAGGGCGGCAGCTTCATGTAGGCGACCAGCACCCCGTTGAGCAGCCCGCAGGCCGCGCCAGCGGCAAGTCCGATCGCCACGGCGAGCACGCTGGGCATGCCGTAGCTGACCGCGCAATTGCCCATGATCACCGCTGAAATCACCATGATCACGCCGATCGACAGATCGATGCCGGCGGTCAGGATGACCAATGTCTGCGCAGCACCCAGAATGCCGATGATGGCGATCTGCTGCAGGATCAACGTCAGCGTGTAGGACGAAAAGAAACGCCCTCCGATGGTGATGCCGAAGACGATGATCGCCAGAACCAGCACGATCAGCGGCACCGCTGCCGGCGTTGAATGCAGGAAATGCTGGATGCGCTTGACG
>NZ_RZQG01001417.1:0-1014 GCF_003998635.1 Mesorhizobium sp. M7D.F.Ca.US.004.03.1.1 | reverse complement strand
GCGCCGATCTGCTCGGTGGAGAGCTGCAGCGTGTCGCCGACGAAATCGGAGACGTAGAGCTGCATGAAGGGCCGTTCGCTCATGGCAGCACACGCGAGAGCTTGCCCGCATCAGGGCTAATGGAACCAGCGCGAATTTTCGACGTTATGCGGCGTCCACGGACACGGGAGAGATGCCGATGACAGCCTTCATGCCGGTTACCCTGCGCTTTTGCGACAACACAACCATGCTGGTCAGCTCGGTGGCCGAGGCCGCCAGGGCGCTGAGCCAGCAATGGCCCGACAAGACAGCACCTGGCTATGTCGAGGCGGCCCGGCTGGTCGCGCTCGCCGTCGACGGCACCTGCTGCCAGCGCATCGCCTTCGAGGCTCTCACCAAGGCGGCCAGGCAACAGAACATAGTTGTGGCGAAGCCGAAAAGCCGCGCCCATGACTGGCTGGATGCCGTGGCCGGTTGGTGACAGGCGCGCGCCGGCCGAAAAATTGATGCAACCGCCCGCCGGCGCGGCGCGTTTATGAAAGCGGTAGGTAGAGCCGCGCGCAAAGCGAAGGTGAACGCCGTGGGTACGATGAAGACCGGAGTGCCGCTCAAGGTGCGGATGGACGAGCAGATTGAAGAGATCGACAGCGTCAGCGAAGCTGCCGACTTCCTGCAACGCTGGCCGCTCGAGCGGCGCGGCCATGTCTACCGCAGCGCCCTCAACGCCTGCAGCGCGGCAATCGCCGCGCAGATTTCCGAAGCCGATGCCATGAAAGTATTCACCGGCTTTGCCCGGGTGGCCGACATATTGGTCGACGAAGGCAGCCCGGCCATGACGATGGACGCAAGGAGCGTGCAGAGCCGCACGCCCAAGCAGGGCCGGCAGGCGCCGAAATAGGGTTTTGGAGGTTTTGTTTTTGGCTTGATTCATCTCAGATCCTCCACCCCTGGTAGTGACGGCGAGGCAGCCCCCTCACCCAGCCTCCGCTTCGCTCGGCTGACCTCTCCCCGAGGGGAGAGGGGACTTGCAGCGCC
>NZ_RZQG01001416.1:0-1015 GCF_003998635.1 Mesorhizobium sp. M7D.F.Ca.US.004.03.1.1 | reverse complement strand
GGCCGGAGGCGGTCGGCTTCAGCGGCTTCGACTGGCGGTCGAGCAGCGCGGTGGCCAACCCGTCCTCGAGGTTCTGGATGCGGCGCGTCACGCCCGGCTGGGTGAGGTTGAGCCTTGCCGAGGCACCGACGATCGAGCCGGTCTCCACCACCGCGATGAAGGCTTCGAGGTCGTGGATATTCATGCGTATCTCGCATAATCATTATCGAATTGATTGAATTGTAGCATGATAATGCTTTGGCATAAAGTCCTCGCACGACATGCAAATCCCTGAGGACTCAATGCTCGATACCCCAATGCTCGACACCAATGACGGCCGGATGGCCGGGCCGGCTGCGACCGTCACAGGCCCGCAGACGCTGCTGTTTGCCACCGCGGTCGGCATCATCGTCACCAATTTGTTCGCCCCACAGACGCTGGTCGGCCTGATCGGGCCATCGCTCGGCGCCAGTGCCGCGAGCGTCGGCTTCGTCGCCATGGCCACCCTGCTCGGCTATGCCGCCGGCCTGTTCTTCCTGGTGCCGCTCGCCGACCTCGCCGAAAACCGCACCCTGATCCTGCGCATGCTGGCCGCGGCGGCATTGGCGGCTGGCGTCGCCACAACGGCGCCCACCGCCGGCTCGCTGCTGATCGTCCTGTTCGTCCTCGGGGCTGCCTGTTCGGCGATCCAGATCCTGGTGCCGATCGCCGCCTCGATGGCGCCGCCCGGGCAGGCCGGCCGCGTCATCGGCGATGTCATGAGCGGGCTGATGGTCGGCATCCTTTTGGCGCGGCCGCTGGCCAGCCTGATTGCCGATGCCTGGGGCTGGCGGGCTTTTTATGGCATCAGCGCCGCGGCCTTGGTCGTACTGGCTTGCGTGCTTGCCTTCACCTTGCCGCGACGACGGCCGGCAGCGAGATCCTCCTATGGAGCGCTGATCGCTTCACTGTTCGACCTGCTGCGCGACGAGCCGGTGCTGCGGCGCCGCGCGCTGACGGCGGCGCTGGTGATGGCGGCCTTCAGCCTGTTCTGGAC
>NZ_RZQG01001415.1:0-1027 GCF_003998635.1 Mesorhizobium sp. M7D.F.Ca.US.004.03.1.1 | reverse complement strand
ACAGAGAGCCGACAGAACGCTTGTCTACCCGCCTTCACAGCCTTCGGGATAGTCGAGGCCTCAGGCGGCCGACGGACCCGGGTCGTCGAACCCGGTGTCGAAAGCCGCCATGACTTTGTTCTCCGCTTTGTCTTGCAACTCCTCGGAACGATGGACGACGCGCAGAACCGGTCCGCCCTGTCGCCATGAGACCGACGCTGCATTCCCAGTCAGCTTCAATCTCTCGCGCCTTGCGGCTTCGGGTTGATAGACCACTTCATGCACGGTCAGCGTTTCAAGGCCGCCGCCCGCAGTCGGAATGGACATGGACTGACCTTCAGCCAGACCTAGCAGCGCCAGGCCGCGCGGATTGGTGATCGGCAAAAGCATGCCGACCAGACCGCGCATCTCGTCATGTGCGACGATGCGGGTTTCGGCAGGGCCGTCGTTCACCCGATAAGCGACGCGGGTGCTGAGTGTCACGACGGTGGCCGGGATGTCTTCCCGAAACACTACAACTGCGCTCGAAATCTTCCGTTGAAGGATAGCCGAGAAGGCATCGCCGCGGGCTGGGCGGCGCTCCTGCATCACTTCAAGAATCGTGTAGTCCTTGGTCGTCAGTTGACAGCTATCGATAGTGGGCATGGTGCGTCTCCGGCCGGCCCACGAAAAGGGGATCCGGCGTCAAGCAATTGATCGGGTGTGGAGAGCTACCCCTGTGCCGGGCCAGGACAGGCCGGTACAGGGGTTACACTCCCGCGATCAGGCTGCCCGCGTGATTGAGGAGACGGATGGAAACGCCCATGTCTAGACGCCCGCCGCAATCGTCGAAGTCGCTGGCGCGCGCCGATCGCCTGCATCGCCTTCCGGAGCGGGCTGGCTCACGGCAAGCACCGTCAGTTCGTGCCGGCGCCCGTCGCGCGCGGTCCACATGATCGACTGTCCGGCCGAGAGGCCAATTAGGGCCGTGCCGATCGGCGTGAGGATTGAAACCTTGCCTTCGGAGATATCCGCACCGCCAGGAAAAACCAGCGTGACGGTTTTGGCG
>NZ_RZQG01001414.1:0-1028 GCF_003998635.1 Mesorhizobium sp. M7D.F.Ca.US.004.03.1.1 | reverse complement strand
GTCATGACCGGATCGCTGGTCGACTACGACCAGAGCATTGCGGGGTCGTCGCCCGAGTAGGCCTCACGTCCAGAAGCAAATCAGCCCCCTGTTGCCGCCGCATCGCCATTCCATATAGTCAGATGGTCAGAATGGTCACGGAGGTCGCAATGCTGTCTGCGCCCAAAGAAAATACCAACTGGACGGTCGCCGGGGCAAAAGCACGGCTCTCGGAGGTTATCGAGCGCGCGCAGTCTTCGCCGCAGACGATCACCAGAAACGGCAAACCAAGCGTGGTTGTCGTCTCGGCCGAGGAATGGCAGCGCAAGACCGCGCGCAAGGGTACGCTTGCGGAGTTCCTGCTGGAGTCGCCGCTGCGCGGCGCCGATCTCACCCTTGGGCGTCAGCGTGACGAACCGTGTGATCTGCCGTTGTGAGGTTGTTGCTCGGTTGCCATCAGAGCACGTGACAAACGCCTCCGCTTCGACTATATGAGCCTCATGATCAACCTGACCGCCAAATATTGGTACTTTAGGAGCTCGCTGGCGGCGGGAGGATTGCGCTCGATCTGAAGATTGCAGCAACAAGATCCGAACAGCCGCCATACCTGGCGGCTTTTTTGTTTTCAGCCGGCAGGTTTCCCAAACAGGAGCAGAAAGCCGTGTTGACCACCACAGACGACCTCCGGGTCAAGGAAATCCGAGAATTGAGTACGCCGGACCAGGTGATGCGGGAGATACCGCGCACGCTGACGGCGACGCGCACCGTGACCGCGTCGCGCAACGCGATCCACGCCATTTTGAACGGTACCGACGATCGACTGCTGGTCATCGTCGGCCCCTGTTCGATCCACGATCCGGTCGCCGCCGTGGACTATGCCAGCCGTCTGGCGGCGCTGCGCGAGAGCCTGTCGGACCGACTCGAGATCGTGATGCGGGTCTATTTCGAGAAGCCGCGCACGACGGTCGGCTGGAAAGGCCTGATCAACGATCCCGACCTCGACGGCAGCTTCAACATCGACAAGGGACTGAGGATGGCGCGCAATGTGC
>NZ_RZQG01001413.1:0-1028 GCF_003998635.1 Mesorhizobium sp. M7D.F.Ca.US.004.03.1.1 | reverse complement strand
GCTCCTAGCTGGGTCGGCGTAAGGCCGACATGGTGATGCGCGTTGATCAGGCCCGGCATCACAAGGCAATCGCCGGCGTCAATCACCTTGGCGTTGCCAGGAACACGCACGTCCGCCATGGCCCCGACCGAAATGATGCGTCCGTCGGCGACGACGACGGCCTGGTCGCGCGCGATGTCGGCATCGGCGTAGGCAAGCAACCGGCCAGCGCGAATGACAAGGTCGCCACTCATCGAGCACCCTCCCCCAATCGAGCTGCGCAAAGCTGTGCCGCAGCCCGTTGGCCAGTCAGGACCGCGCCGTTCATTCCTGACGGATCGACATAGTCACCACAAAAGAAGATGCGGCCGGTCGGGCGCGCAAGAGCCTCGATATGCTTGAGGCGCCCAACACGCCATGGGCTATCGGCGCGCTGCCAGAGCGCGACCTGGACGTCTGTGCAAGCGGCTGCCGCGCCAGGGAGAATGGCGTCGAGATCGGCAAGCAGAAACGCGTGGCGGTCTTCGCCCGCCATGTTGCGCAGCAAATGAGCCGTATCATGGCCTGTATAGCCCCGGATCATGCCGGCAATCCGACGAGGCTGGTCGGGGGGCGACGCGTGCTCCGCGTTGCAGAGCCCAATCATGCCCCGGCCGACGACGGGAAGGCGCCAGATGCCGTGCGGGAGGAAGTCGGTCGCCGGGCGTGACAGAGAAAACGCCACTGAGGCATCTTCGGCATAGTCTATAGCCTGAAGGGCTGTGCGCTTCCAGCTGGGAAGGTCATCGACTATCCGAGCGGCTATGTCCGCTGGCACGGCAAGCACGGCGTGCCTTGCGAGCAGCGTTTCACCGTCTTCGAGGTTGATCCTTGCCACGCCGTCGGTGTCAGTGACGGATTTCACCGGCCGGCCCCTGATCAAACGCGTGCCATGCTGGACCAGCAGTGCGTCGACAATCGCCTTCACGAGATTGCCGGTACCACCCTCCACGACATATTCGACGCTGGTGAGGTGCAGCAGGTTGGAAAGCGGCTGGAATGCCGCGACC
>NZ_RZQG01001412.1:0-1029 GCF_003998635.1 Mesorhizobium sp. M7D.F.Ca.US.004.03.1.1 | reverse complement strand
TAGCCGGAGTGAGCATGAGATATTTCTTCCATATCCGAAACGAGGACGGGCGCCTTGCGAAAGACCCGGAGGGTCAGGAGTTTGCGGATTTGTCGGAAGTCGAGGATCACGCGATGGCCTCCGCCAAGGAAATACTGGCGGAAGGACTGCTCGCTGGAAAACCGGTACGATCAGGCGTGGGCTTTGAAATCTGTGATGAAAATCAGATTTTGATGTTGCGGTTTCCCTTTTCGGAAGCAGCTGAAAAGCCCGGCGCGCAACCGTAATGCTTAAAGTGATTGGCCGCTGCGGCTGTGAGACCCCATATCTCAGCTATCGTTCGCACGTTTTCACGGGCGCGAACGGCTGGGAGATCACGAAGCTCTTGCCCTACAGAGGGCCGAGTTATGGATAACCAGCCTAAAACAATCTATCGAAACGCCTTGCTGCAGCGACTTTCTCCCGTGGACCTGGCGTTGCTCGCGCCCCATTTGGAGCCCGTGGATCTGCCGCTGCGGACCTCCCTTGAAACCGCGAAATCCGTTATCGAATATGTGTATTTTATCGAAACGGGCATCGCGTCAGTCGTCGCCAAAATACCGAAAGGCCGCGATACCGAGGTCGGCCTGATTGGGATGGAAGGCATGACCGGCGCTCTCGTTGTGCTCGGTGGTGACCGCGCCGCCCATGACACTTACATGCAGGTGGGAGGCAGCGGAATCCGGGTGCCTGCCGGGGCGCTGACGACGGCTCTGGCTGAAAGCAACACGCTGAAGGCGCTGCTGCTGCTCTATGTCCAGACCCTCTTCATCCAGGCCAGCTATACCGCTCTGGTGAATGCCCGATCAAAACTGGAGGAACGGCTGGCGCGCTGGCTCCTGATGTGCCAGGACCGGGTGCGCGACGACCGATTTTCTATCACCCACGAGTTCATGGCCGTCATGCTCGGCGTGCGACGGCCGGGTGTAACCGTCGCTATCCAGGAGCTTGAGGGGATGGGACTGATCAAGGCCAGACGGGGTGAGATCGTGATCCGAGATCGTTATGGTC
>NZ_RZQG01001411.1:0-1037 GCF_003998635.1 Mesorhizobium sp. M7D.F.Ca.US.004.03.1.1 | reverse complement strand
TGTGGAGCTTCAACAGGTTGTCCTCGATCAGGGCGAGGCGACTGATAGGCGTTTTTGACTTTAGGCTGCCATGTGGACGATGCCAATTGTATCTGTGCAGCCAGACAGGCAGTTCGGCGGCACGATGATCGGATGTCGGATAGGCAATGGCGTAGGCCCATTCGCGCAGTGCTGTCTGGATGAAGCGCTCGGCCTTGCCATTGGTCTTGGGCGTATAGGGTCTTGTCGTGACGTGCTTGAGGCCGAGATCGCGGCAGGCCTTGGCGAAGGCCTTTGATCTGTAGCAGGAGCCGTTGTCGGTCATGACGCGGGCTATCGTGACGCCGAGGCTGGCGTAATAGGCGACCGCGGCCTTGAGGAAGGCGATGGCGCACTCCTTTTTCTCGTCGGGCAGGATTTGCGAGAAGGCGATGCGGGACGCGTCGTCGATGCAGACATGGACGAACTCCCAGCCGGCGCCGCGCGACTTGCCCTTTTGCGGATCGCCGGTGATACGATGGCCGACTTGGCTGAAGCGGCCGAGCTTCTTGATGTCGATATGGATCATCTCGCCGGGATGCTCCCGCTCGTAGCGCCGGACCGGTTCGGCCGGCTCGATATCCCTGAGCCGCGACAGCCCGGCACGCTTGAGAACCCGGCTGACGGTGGCGGGCGAGACGCCGACCTCATGGGCGATGTGCTTGCCGGTCAGCCGCTGGCGACGCAAGGCTGCGATGCGCTCGGCCACGGACTGTTCGGTCAGGCTCGGCATGACGGTGGGCCGCGACGAGCGGTCGACCATGCCGGCCCGCCCTTTGGTCTTATAGCGCTCGACCCAGCGCGCCACGATCTTGGCCGACACGCCATAGACGCGCGCCGCATGGGCTTTGGAAAAAGCGCCTTCTATCACCGATAACGCCATCTCCTCTCGACGCAGCGGTGTGAGACGGGCATTCTTGTGGATGTTCATTCGGACCCTCCGATGGATGCTGAAGCGTGGTAACTCCAGTCTCCTCGGTCCGGTCCGAATGGACAACCTCTCGAAAGCTCACACCTAG
>NZ_RZQG01001410.1:0-1039 GCF_003998635.1 Mesorhizobium sp. M7D.F.Ca.US.004.03.1.1 | reverse complement strand
GTTCCGCGAGCCGCGCTGCTTCGCTGGCATGGATCGTCGAGAGCTCGTCGAGCCTGTGGCGCGCCTGGGATTCCCGCTTCAGCGCCTTGTCGAGATCGATGGACAGGCTGACATGCTTTTCCCGCAGCATCTTGCTCTCGCGCAAGCGCCTGTTGGCCTCGACCGTTCTGGCGGTCAGCCGCTTGGCGATGTCGCCGAACTCCGCGTCGCGTTTTGCGCTCGCATTGGCTGTCTCCACAAGCTCCAGCCTTACCGCGGCAAGCGCCGCACGAAGCGCCTCCCTGTCCTGAACCAGGCTTGTCTCGCGCTGTTGCAGCGCTTCGAAAGCGCCGTCACGCTCGCGCAGCTTTCTCACCGCGTCGTGCAGCTTTTCCGACAGCGTTCTTTGTTCCGCGCCGAGGCCCGCATTGGCAAGCTCGAACTCGTTGGCGCGAAGAATGTCGTTGTGCAGGATGTTGAGGAATTCGCGCGTCAGATGGTGTGAGGTCGCGATCTCCGACAGCTTGCCGTTGATCTCGTCCAGATAGTCCCTGGCGTCGTGGAAGAGCCCTTCAAAGGCACTCAGCGCAGCCAGCCGCGTCTGGGTATGGGGCGTCAGCCGTGGCGCGGTTTCGGGACTGCCCGCATCATCGGTGGTGTCCGCACTATCCGGATTTGCCGCATTCGCCTCGGGCGGCGCGTCGTCGGGTCCTGCCGCCTGATCCGAGGCATCCGCGACAGTGTCGCTCTTTGGCGGCGCCTGGCCCTCGGCGACGAGATCTGAATCCAGCGCATCCGCCAGATCGACCTGCAGTTCCTGGAATGCCTTGTCTACGTCTTCAGCACGCTTGAGCAAGCCCTTGAAGTTCATGCTCGAACTCCTTTTACGCACACCCCAACTCGGTACTTAACGAATTACTAACATGACCTTACATCCGCTGGCCGCACAGGGGAAGCCCCCGTTGGCGGCAAGGTAAATTTGGGACATTTGGGGGTTGGAACGCTGTGCGCAGCTTGCGCGGGTGTCGAAAAGCTTGGGGTCCTCGCCCCTGCAAAGCGC
>NZ_RZQG01000140.1:0-9736 GCF_003998635.1 Mesorhizobium sp. M7D.F.Ca.US.004.03.1.1 | reverse complement strand
GGGCGTGCCGAGGCCCTCAAGCGCAAAGCGACCGAAGGCATGCAGGAGTGCTGCGATCGCGGCGACGATCAGGAGCCCGCCAACAGGCGCAAAGCCCGGCAGGCTTGACCAAGGCAAGCCCCAGCGGTCTGTCAATAGCCAAGGCACCAGCCCGGCAACCACGCAGGGCGCCGCAATGAAGAAGGCCGCACTGCCGGCGATCGCCGAAAACGCCCGCATTGGCTGCTTCCTCCCCGATTGCCTTAGAAATGAACGCCTGCTGCCCGCTTCCACATCATCACGCAGTTTTGGCAATTTGGGGCAAAAACCGGTGGGGATTCGCGATTCTCTAGTGACAATCGCCCGGTTCAGCGCTCCATTTTGACGATTCTGCTGGTCCTATTGGCTCCTGGAATGGGTTAGACCACAGCCTGCGTCTTTTTGCATGCGTGTGTTGCAAAATAGATGCTTGTTTCTTGGGCATGATGAGCACATATATAGATCATCTCCTGGGCGCGTTCTCCTCCCATTAGCGCCCTAGAGTGTTCCCCTCTGGAGGTTAGCCTTAACAGGCACTTCCAATCAAACTCAGCCGGATCTTCGTTGATCCGGCTTTTTTGTTGCCTGTGCCCTGCTGGGTTGACCAAAAAATCCATCACAATTGCCACGTAACCGTGACATGTAACCTCTGGTAACATATCCTGGACGGCCGGGACCTGCTATGTACGGCATAGGACGCGGTGTGGTTCGAACGGGAGATGGGGGCATCACTCGTACGGCCCGGGCTCAGGCGGCTACCGCGTCCGAACCGTTTCTTCCGCCGAGTTCGGCGGCATCAAATGCGGCGGACCTGCCGTTTTACCTCCCAAGGAAACGGTCCGCGAACAAAACGACGTCCGGTCCCCGCCGGGCGTCGTTTTCTTTTTGCCCCTCGAACCGAGGTTCGAGGGGTATGTGATGGTGCTACGGGTCAGGCAGCCTTGCCGTCGGTGTTCATCGCCTCGTCGGCCAGACGGCCGGTGAGTTCGGCCATGTGGTCGAAGACCGCACGGTAGCTGGCGACGCCCGCGGTCGCCGAGCGCAACTCGATGATCAGGTCGCCGATCTCGGCTTGCGGCATGGTTGCCTCGACGACATCCCATCCCGGCCAGTCAGGCCGCGCGTCATAGCCGAGGATCTGGCCGCGCCGCTGTGGGATGAGCGCGATGATCTTCGAGGTGGCGTCGGACGGCGTGACGATCTCGACCTTCATCACCGGTTCCAGAAGCACCGGCGAGCACGCGGCCATGCCTTCCTTCATGGCCAGCCTGGCCGCCATCTGGAAGGCCATGTCGGAGGAATCGACCGCGTGGTAGGAGCCATCCGACAGGTTGACGGCGACATCGACGACGGGAAAGCCGAGCGGCCCGGACTTCAGATAATCGCGCACGCCGGTTTCGACCGACTGGATGTAGGTCTTCGGCACGACGCCGCCGGTGATGGTGTCGGTGAACTGGAAGCCGGAGCCGCGCGGCAGCGGCTTGATCTCGATCACCACGTCGCCGAACTGGCCATGGCCGCCGGACTGTTTCTTGTGACGGCCGCGCTGCTGCGCCGGTTTGCGGATCGTCTCGCGATAGGGCACCGCCGGTGCATGGCCTTCGACCGGTATCTGGTTCTTGCCCTCCAGCCGTTCGCGCACGACACGCAGATGCATCTCGCCATGGCCCGACAGCACGGTTTCGGCCGAGTCCTGGTTGTGACTCATGCTGAGCGACGGGTCTTCCTCGGCCAGCCGCTGTATGGCGGCCGACATCTTCACTTCGTCCTTGCGCTCCTTGGGGCGCAGTGCGAAGGCGAAGACCGGTTGCGGCGGCTCGAACTGGAACAGCTGTTTGGCGCCGCCCTTGGCCGAGCTTAGCGTCTGGCCGGTCTTGACCTCATCCAGCTTGCCCAGCGCCACCGTGTCACCGGCCTTGGCGATGGTCAGCTTGGACTGGTCCTTGCCGAGCATCCGGTAGATGCCGGAGACCTTGGCCGTGTCGCCGCCGGGCAGCCAGAGTTCGGAACCGTCGACGACCTGACCGGACAGGACGCGCGACACCGACAGCTTGCCGCCATGCGGCGTGTGGATGGTCTTCATCACCTGGACCAAGGTCGCGGCGCCGTCGGGTGCGCCGAGCCGCTTGCGGGTCGCCTCGGTGTCCGGCGCGTCGTGGCGGATCGCCTTCAGGAGGCGCAGCACGCCGTTGCCCTTCTCGGCGGTGCCGATCAGCACTGGCGTTACCGCGCCGTCGCGCAGATCGGCGGCAAGGTCGTCGAAGATCGCGTCCTTGGGTGGCTCGATCTCCTCGAGCAGCTGTTCCATCAGCTGGTCGTCATGGTCGGCCAGCGTTTCCAGCATGGAGAAGCGCGCCTCCAGTTCGCGCGCCTTGTCGTCGCCCGGTATCTGAGCCACCTCGCTTTCGGCATACTCGCGATAGATGTAGGCGCGCTCCAGCGCCAGATCGATCGAGCCGATGACGACGCCATCCTTGCGCAACGGAATCTGGCGCAACAGCAGCGGCACCGCGCTGGCCGGCTGCAGCATCTTCAGCGTGTCGCGCACGCCGGCGATTGCCTTGTCGACCTTGTTGAGGAACAGGATGCGCGGCACGCCGAGATCGTCGAGCTTGCGCATGATCAACTGCAGGGCGGGGATCTTCTTTTCGTCGGCCTCGGCTACGACCACCGCGAGGTCGCAGGCGGCCAGCACCGGCTCGGCCTCGAAGGAAAATTCGATGGAGCCGGGACAGTCGACGAAGGTGATCTGCTCGCCCATGAATTCAGTGGTGGCGATTGTCGCCTCGACGCTCATGGCGTGGGCGCGCGCCTCGGGCGAATGATCCGAAACGGTATTGCCTGATGAAACGGGATTTTGTCGGGGAATTGAGCCCGTACGGGCCAGTATGGCTTCGAGAAGTGTCGTCTTACCGCTTGCAAAGGGACCGACTATGGCAATGCATTTCGGTCCCGTGCGTCGTCCTCCGGCGCGAGTACCCATAACTGACCTCCACTCAGGCGTTTCCCGTAGGACCGACTGGCATGCATGGTTCAGGCGTGGTCAATCGGTCCTGAGCGGCGGCCGGCCTGTTCGACCGTCGCGGGCGGGGTTCTTTTCAAGTGCCACCTGCCCAAAGCCATCGTCCCACTTGTTTGCCGGCAGGGCAAGAAAAATAGAAATCTTCGCTGTGGCCTCAGGCGCTCAGCGCCAAGGGTTCGGCGTGGACGGCGCGCAGGGAAGCAACCTTGTCGCGCGGTGCCGGCCTGCCGAAGAAATAGCCCTGGAACCGATTGCAGCCGGCGGCTTTGGCGAGGGCGAACTCCTCTTGCGTCTCGACGCCTTCGGCGACGATAGTGACGTCCTGGATGCGCGCGATCTGCGCCAGCGCCGAAACGAAGATCTGCGCCACCTGGTCATGGGCGAGGCTGCGGATGTAGGAGCGGTCGATCTTGATACTGTCGATGGGCAAGGTCTTCAGATAGTTGAAGCCGCAATGGCCGGTGCCGAAATCGTCGAGCGCGATGTGGAAGCCAAGGCCACGCAACGCTTCGAGGCGTCGCAGGATCTCGGGCGTGGCGGCGGTCGCCACCGTCTCGGTGATCTCGATGACGAATTGCGCGGCGGAACGGCCGGTCTCCTTCAACACGCGGTCGCACATGGTGACGATCTCGTCGCGCTTCAGCTGTTCGCCGGAGACGTTGATCGAGATGCGGCGACCGGGGAAGTGGCCGATGTCGGCGCAAGCCCGCTTGAACACCCATTCGCCGAGCATGTCGATCAGGGTCGAGCGCTCGGCGATCGGAATGAATTCGGCAGGCGAGATCAGGCCGCGAACCGGATGGCGCCAGCGGATCAGCCCTTCGAAACCATAAGCGGATCCGTCCGGGTTGACGATCGGCTGGTAGTGCAGCTCGAGTTCGCCGAGATAGACGGCCGCACGCAGTTCGCGCTCGATCAGGCGGCGGTAGCGCTTGTCGGACAGCATCTCCTCGTCGAATACGGTGACGCGGCCACGGCCCGCCGCCTTGCTTTCATAGAGCGCCAGGTCGGCAACCAGCATCAGTTCCGTCGTGTTGGAGGCATGTGTCGGCGCCAGTGCCACGCCGATAGAAATGGAGAGCGGGATGGTCTTGCCCTCATGCGATTTGCCGGCCCGCATGGTATCGAGCAATTGCCTGACATCCTTGTTGATGGCGGCGAGATCGCCGTGGGGAATGATGACGCCGAACTCGTCGCCGCCGAGCCGTCCGACCAGGCCGCCGGCAAAGATGCGCTCTGATGTCTTGACCAGATAAGCCAAGGCGAGGTCGCCGAACTGATGCCCGAACGTGTCGTTGAGCTGCTTGAAGTGATCGACGTCGATCAGCAGCAAGGTCGCATCGCGCCGGTCGCGCATGCTGCCGAGACTGTCATGAAGCGCTTCGAGGAAATAGCGGCGGGTCATCGCCCCCGTCATCGCGTCCCTGGTCAGGAAATGATGTTTTTCCGCCTCGGCGACGGCCGCCGACCGCAAGCGATGGACGACGCTGCTGCGCATATACATCAGCGCCAGCAGGGCCAGGCCGGTGGCCAGGATCGAGACGGTGAAGGAGGCGCCCGAGGGCAGGTTTTGCGAGATGTCGAAAGCGCCGAGCACCGCAGCGCCGATGCTGATCAAAAGCAACAATTGAATGCCGCGATAGATGCCACTGTGGTCCCTGATCGTCGCCAGTATGCTCATCTCATCACCCCTGCACCCGCCGGCAAGGGCTAGAGGGCAGGCGTTAAAAAGCCCTTGAGGCGGCTACGCCTGGCCGGCGATTTGGCCGCCCGTGCCGGTGATCGAACGTTCATGGTTAAGAAGCCTGCCGCGGATGCCGTCAGGATGGCGGAGAAGGCCGATCGCAGTTGCACGGCGCGGCATATCGGAGGAAGGTGGCGGCTTGCGCCAATGTCATTTGCGCCAACGCCCGGACAGGCGGTGTTCTGCCGCCAGCCGGTCAGAGATCAAGGACCATCGACCATGAAGATCATTGCCTGTGGCAGCGTGCCAACCGTCATAGCGCCCGAAAAATACTTCACCGGCCGGGTGCTGCAGACGCCCATCATCGAGAAAGAGGCACCGGCGCGGCTACGGGCCACGCTGGTCAGCTTTGAGCCGGGCGCGCGCACCCACTGGCATACGCATCCGCTTGGCCAGACGCTCTATGTCACCGTGGGCGCCGGGCTTGCCCAGACATGGGGCGAACCGGTTCAGGAGATCAGGGCCGGCGACGTCATATCCTTTGCGCCAGGCGAAAAGCACTGGCATGGCGCGGCGCCGAAATCGGCGATGACGCATATCGCCATGCAGGAGGCGCTCGACGATGTCCATGTCGATTGGCTGGAGCCGGTTAGCGGCGAGCAGTATGGCAAGTGATGTTATCTGGCCAATACGAAAAACCCGGCGTCGAGCCGGGTTTTCATTGATTGCGATGCCATGCGCCGATCAGGTCAACGAGGCGGTAAAGCGCTGGATGCGCGTGCAGGCTTCCTCCAACAGCGTCTCCGAGGTGGCGTAGGAGATGCGGAAGTTGGGGCCAAGGCCGAAAGCCGAGCCGAACACCACCGCGACACCCTCGGCCTCGAGCAGCTCCGAGCAGAAGGTCTCGTCGGTGTCGATCAGCTTGCCGGCCTTGGTCTTCTTGCCGATCAGCTGGGCGCAAGAGGGATAGACATAGAAAGCGCCTTCCGGCGACGGACACGTAATGCCGCGAGCCTGGTTGAGCATCGACACGACAAGGTCGCGCCGGCCCTGGAAGATCGCCTTGTTCCTGGCGATAAAGTCTTGCGGGCCGTTGAGCGCCTCGACCGATGCCCATTGCGCGATGGTGCAGGCGCCCGATGTCTGCTGGCCCTGGATCATGTCCATCGCCTTGATCAGCTGGACGGGACCCGCGGCATAGCCGATGCGCCAGCCGGTCATGGCATAGGCTTTCGAGACGCCGTTCATGGTCAGCGTGCGCTCGTAGAGCTTCGGCTCGACCTCGGCGATGGTCTTGAAGACGAAATCGCCATAGGTCAGGTGCTCGTACATGTCGTCGGTCAGCGTCCAGACATGCGGATGCTTCAACAGCACATCGGCCAGCGCGCGCAGTTCGGCTTCCGTGTAGGCGGCGCCAGACGGGTTCGACGGCGAGTTCATCAGCAACCATTTGGTCTTCGGCGTGATCGCCTTTTCCAGCACGGAAGCGGTCAGCTTGAAGCCGTTGTCGATCGAGGTGTCGGCAAACACCGAGGTGCCGCCGCAGATCGCCACCATCTCGGGATAGCTGACCCAGTAGGGGCGGGGGATGACGACCTCGTCGCCGGGGTTCAGCGTCGCCATGAAGGCGTTGAACAGGATCTGCTTGCCGCCCGTGCCGACGATGGTCTGCTCGGGCTTGTAGTCGAGATTGTTCTCACGCTTGAATTTCTTCGCGATCGCCTCGCGCAGCGGCACAATGCCCGAAACCGGCGGATACTTGGTCTCGCCACGACGGATCGCCTCGATCGCCGCATTCTTGATGTTGTCGGGCGTGTCGAAATCCGGTTCACCGGCGCCGAGGCCGATAATGTCACGGCCGGCATTTTTCAGCTCGCGCGCTTTCTGCGTCACCGCGATGGTGGCAGAAGGCTTCACGCGGGAAAGGGTGTCGGCAAGAAAGGCCATGACCAGATATCTCCAAACTAGGTCGGCGCGGGCCGGGAGCGGCCGCGGCGCTTCTCATGTCGCATGATTTCGCGCAGTGCAAGCATTGTCGGCTGATCCAGGTCTCAAGGAGCTGTGATCGGCAACAATAAATTCATTAACAGACGGTAGAGGCTTGAGTGGCAGGATCGCAATCCAATTGCGGAGCGAGGAACCGTGTCGCGCAGCGTCGGGCTTGCCCACATCATCCGTCAGGACGACGGCACCTCCACCGGTGTCTGGGGCATCTACACGCTGCAAAGCGCCTTCCAGCCGATCTTCGCCTTCAACGAAGGCAAGCTGTCGGTGGCCGCGTTCGAAGGGCTGATCCGGCCGTTCCGTGACGGCGAGCCGCAATCGCCGATGAATTTCTTCTCGACCTGCCCGGCCGCCGACCGTCTGCACATCGAGGCGCTGACCAGGACGCTGCATCTTCTGAACGCCGGCGCCTGCCTGCCGCAGGAGGCGTCGATCTTCGTCAATTTCGATCCGTCGGTGTTCACCGAACGCACCGTTGCCGACGCCGCCTTGCGCGAAATGCGGCTGGTGCTGCATGAGGCCGGCATCGATCCGCGCCGTGTCGTCTGCGAGGTGACCGAGCAGCGGTCGGCATCGCAGGAAACCCTGCACAACTTTGTCGCGGCGCTGAGAGCCAACGGCTTTCGCATCGCCGTCGACGATTATGGCGCCGACGATTCCGACATCAACCGCATCAAGGAGCTGAAGCCGGATATCGTCAAGTTCGATGCCTTCTGGATCACGCAACTGATGGAATCCGGTGCCGGCTTCGCGTTGCTGACCACCATGGTGAAAAGCTTCGAGGAGCAAGGCATCCGCACGGTATTCGAGGGCATCGAGGAGGGCTGGCAATTGGAGCTTGCCGAGAAGTCAGGGGCGTCGATGGTGCAGGGTTTCGTGCTGGCGCGGCCCGAACTGGCGCCGACCAGTTTTCGCGTCTTCGGCAAGACCAGGCAGGCACCTGTCGTTGCTGCCGTCGGCGACACGCCTGCTCCAGCCCCGGCACCGCATTCGGCGCGGCCGGTGAAGGCGTTCGGGCGCAGGGTGGCGTCATGAGGCCTGAACGGCGGCGCAATGTCGGCGATGCGATCCAGGTCGACGAAGTCGGCATCGAATACGGCATCTATGGCGAGTTCCGGCTGCGCAGCGCCTATCAGCCGATTTTCGCGCCGCGTGGTCGGTTCCTTCATGCTGTCGCGGTCGAAGCTCTGATCGAGCCGCACCGTGCCGGCCGGCCCGGCGCACCGCGGGTTTTCTTCGAAAGCATTGCCGCCTCGGACCGGCTGTTTGTCGAGACCATGTGCCGGGCGCTGCATCTCAGGAATTTTCGCAACATCGGCGTCGACGGGCTCGATCTGTTCTTCAACTACAATCCGCTGATCAACGACCATCCCGGGCGAGCGTTGGCCGAGATCCGGCTGATGACCAGGCATCTCGCCGATTTCGGCCTCGCGCCGGCCATGCTGGTCTGCGAAATCACCGAACAGGCCGCCGATGACGCGCTTCTTGCCCGGTTGGCGCGCGAAATGCGGCGCGACGGCATCCGCATCGCCATCGACGATTTCGGCACCGGGCACTCGACCGAGGAGCGGGTGAGCCTGCTCAGGCCCGATATCGTCAAGATCGACGGCACCTGGTTCGCCGAGTTCTGCCGCCACGCTGCCGCCGAGCGGTTCTTCCGCCCGCTGGTTTCCAGCCTGCATGACCGTGGCGCCAAGGTGCTGGTCGAGGGCATCGAGCAGCCCACCCATCTGCGCGTCGCGCTCGAAGGCGGCGTCGACCTGCTGCAGGGTTTTCTTCTCGCCCGCCCCGCGCTTGCCGGCACGGTATTCGAGGAAAAACCGCTGGTCATCGATACGCTGCTGGGCAGGGACAACAAGGTCGTGCCCCTTTTTGGCTAGGGCATGCCGACGATTGGTGCCGTGAGCGCCCTTGGACGCTTTGCATCAGCGGCGCTGATGGTCGTACCAAAACAAATCATTGGTTGAGGACGCCGCCGCTGCGATAGTTGCGCCAGTGGAGACAGCGCTCGGGGGAATAGCCATGATACTGTACAGCATGATCGACAGCGGCAATTGCTACAAGCCGCGCCTGCTGATGGCCAAGCTTGGCCTTGCGTTCACCACTATCGAGGTGAGCTCGCACACCGGCGACACGCGCAAAGCCGATTTTGTCGCCAAGAACCCGAACGCCATGGTGCCGCTGCTCGAACTCGATGACGGCCGGCGGCTGGCCGAATCCAATGCCATCCTGCTCTATCTCGCCGAAGGCACGCGCTTCCTGCCGGTCGACAGATATGAGCGCGGGCTCGCCTACCAATGGCTGTTCTTCGAACAGTACAGCCACGAACCCTACATCGCCGTGCGCAAGGCGCTGCTGACCTTTCCAGAAAGAGCCGCGGATGCAACGCCGGAGCGGCTGGCGGTGACGCTGGAGCGCGGCAACAAGGCGCTCGGCGTGATGAACAAGCATCTGGAAAACAACGCCTTCTTCGCCGGTGGCGCGCTCAGCGTCGCCGATATCGCGCTCTATGCCTATACGCATACGGCAGAGCAGGGCGGCTTCCAGCTCGACGCCTATCCGGCGGTGGCGGCGTGGCTGAAAAGGGTGGAGGCGGATCCGGGGCATGTGCCGATCGAGTGGGTGGGTTAGTTTTGTCCTCACGCCGTCGCCGCTTCGCGGCCGCTCCGGACGGGGCGCGCCAACAGGCGCGCCGCCCGGTCGGGCTTGCGGCCTTCGGCCGGTGGCGCGAATTTGTATTGGCTGAGATGTGAATCAGAGGGGGCGGGCGCGGCCCGCGCGAACTTCAGCTAACGCCTGCTCTGCAGGCTTATCCAGTCTGCCGGCCCTGGCGTCGGCCTCGATCTGCGCATCCCAGGTATCTCCCTGAAACGCCGCGAACCATTTGGCAAACGCCTTCAGTTCTTCAGCGCTTAGGGCTGCGACGGATTTTTGAATCTGTTCGAGTTCGCTCATGAATGGAAAATATCATAATCGCCGTTGCGAAGCGAAATGGCCGAACCCCAGAC
>NZ_RZQG01001409.1:0-1039 GCF_003998635.1 Mesorhizobium sp. M7D.F.Ca.US.004.03.1.1 | reverse complement strand
GCGTCCGGCAGGCCAAGCCGGCCGGCAAGGAGGTCGAGATAGCCGCGCTCGGCGCGTGTGTCGGGATCGATGGTCAGGCGCGACGCTGTATAGAGTTCGAGCTTCTGCGCATCGGTCTTGGCGCCGGCCACCAGCGTGTCGAGCTCGAGCGGACTTGCCAGCTCCGCCATCAGGAACTTTTCGGCATCGGGGCCTATGCCGGCCACGCTGAGCTTGCCGGCGATCTTCTGGCGCTCGTCATCGTCGATATGGCCGTCGGCTTTCGCCGCCGAGATCATCGCCCGCACCAGGGTCAGGGTGAATTCGTCCTCGCCCTGTGGCGCCTGCGACGGGTGGAAGGCGGTGTCCTTGGGCGGCGGCAGCAATTCCGGTTCGCCGGCCGCCGGCGCATCGGCAGGTGCGTTGCCGGCCTTGTAGTTCTGGTAGGCCTTGTAGGCGAGGCCGCCGATCGCGGCCAGTCCACCAAGCTTCACCGCAGCGCCCGTCACCTCGCGGCCGGCGCCGGTTCCGAGCAGCACGGCGGCCAGTGCGCCGGCGGCCAGCGGATTGTCCTTGGCCATCTGCACGGCCTGCCCCGCCTTGTCGCGGACCGTGCCGCTGGTGCCGGGGATTTGCGAACCGAGCAGATCGTCGAGAAGCTTCTTGGGATCGAACATTCAATGCCTCCAGGATTTGCCCGGCCGAACGGGCAGGTTTCGAACGTCGCAGAGGTAAGTCCCGTACCCCAGCATTACAATGACAAACCGTCGCCTTGCCGCGACCCTCGGACCTAAGATCCGATATGCCGGCCCCTGCCCCGTGCCGCGGCGAGTTCGACCTGCCGCTGGCGCTCGGCATAACGCTGACGGTCCTCGTCCGAACGCGCATCGAAGCAATGCGGGCACGAAACACCGGCGGTAAATTTCGGCGACGATCGCTCGCTTTCGGTCAGCGGATGGCGGCAGGCGCGGCAGAGTTCCGCCTCGCCTTCGGCGAGGCCGTGCGACACGGAAACCCGCTCGTCGAAGACGAAGCACTCGCCTTGCCAGAGGCTCTGTTC
>NZ_RZQG01001408.1:0-1045 GCF_003998635.1 Mesorhizobium sp. M7D.F.Ca.US.004.03.1.1 | reverse complement strand
TCCTGGCAGGAGTTGCTGGCGCTGCTCGGCACCATCGAGCCGACCGAACTGATCGACCCGACGATCGGCGCAGAGCGGCTGCTCTACAGGCTGTTCCACGAGCATGGCGTGCGCGTCTTCGGCGGCGTTCCTGTCGCCGACCAGTGCTCGTGCTCTCGGGACAAGATCCGCGGTATCCTCGAGGGTTTTTCCGCCCAGGAGATCAAGGACAGCACCGAGGACGGCGGCATCCACGTCGCCTGCGAATTCTGCTCGACGCAATATGACTTCGACCCAGCGGAATTTACTGCTCAGTAGAGAAATCCTTCCTTCCCGTTTACGGGGAGAAGGTGCCCGAAGGGCGGATGAGGGGCAGCGCGAACTTTGGCGAATGGCCGCGCGTTGTCCACTCGGACGTTGTCGTGCATGGGAGATAATCTTCTGGGCTCGGCGCCGCCCCTCATTGCCCTGCCGGGCATTTCTCCCCGTATAGTGACGGGGAGAAAGATGCTAATTCACCGTCCGCCGCGTCCCCGGCAGGTCGAGTGAGAAGGCGGGGATGGCGATGTCGAACGTCTCGCCCCGCTTGTTGCGCATCGTGTAGTGCCCGACCATGATGCCGGATGGTGTCGAGAGCGGGCAACCGGACGTGTATTGGTAGCTGTCGCCAGGATTGAGTTCAGGCTGGTCGCCGACGACGCCGGGGCCGCGTACCTCCTCGACCCGGCCGGTGCCGTCGGTGATGTGCCAATAGCGCGACAACAGCTGCACGAAATCGTCCGACTGATTGTCGATCGTTATCTGATAGCCCCAGACATAGCGGTTCTCTGAGGGATCTGAGCGGTCCTCTAGATAGAACGGCCTGACCTGCACTTCGATATTGCGCGTGACGGCGCTGTACATAAGCGGCTCCAAAACGATCCGGTAACTTTCGGCGCTCCACGCGGGCTGGTCAACGGTGCGCATCCTGTTATTGCGGCCTCTAATGCATGTCGCCCAAAAGTGGCCTCGGTTTTGGGAAAACGACATGCATAAAAACAAGGACCTAAAGCGCGTCGCCTGAATC
>NZ_RZQG01001407.1:0-1047 GCF_003998635.1 Mesorhizobium sp. M7D.F.Ca.US.004.03.1.1 | reverse complement strand
CCCCCGTTCTATCGAGTTGAACCCGCCGCGAATGTCCTCGCTGATGTAGGCGGCGGACACGGCCGTCAGCCCGTAGTAGGAAGCTTCGAAAGGAGTGAGCCGGATTCCGAATTGGGGCAGTGCATAGAACGATATATAGATGATGATCAGCGCCGGCATCGCCCTTATGAAGGTGACATATGCGGTTACGATGACCTCAAAGCGCGTCGAACGGACCAACACTATCAAAAGCGCGAGCGGGGTTGCCGTTCCAAGGATCAGAACCGTCAGCAGGAGTGTCATAAAGAGGCCGTGGACGATGGACGGCAGGTATTGGGCAATCAGCGCCAATTCTCTTTCCATCGCTAGTCCCTCCTTTTCTTGAGGCGCATCTCGAAATGTGCCTGAAGCACCAAGAGAATCCCGTTGAGAATGATGTAGACGACGCTGATAATCAGGAGCGTTTCAATCGGCCGGAAAGTGGCTGCGATCACCTGCTTGGCGGAAGTCGCCATCTCAGGGAACGCCACCACTGCCGCGATGGACGTTCCTTTCACGATTTCGGTAGCCCGGGAGAAATATGAGGGAAGGGCCGCCGGCAGCATCTGTGGGATGATTATACGACGAAGCACACGCAGCCTGGGCAGTGCCAAGGCGCTTGCCGCTTGGAACTGCTCACGCGGGATACTGGCGAACCCGGCGCTGAAGGCTTCGGCGAAATAGAATGCCACGTACGCGCTCATGCCTATGGTCGCGGCCGAGAATGGGCTCAGAACGAGCCCGAGCTTGGGCAGACCCAGGAATACGATCAGAAGAATCATCAAGGGAGGGATGCCGCGTGCGACCCAACTTGCGACTCCCAATGCGCCGCGCAGTAGCCGTGATTTCCCGAGCATTCCGATTGCTATCAGCAATCCGGCCGTCGTGCTGATCATCAGCACGACGACGGACAGCAGCAACGTCTTGGCTGCACCTTTCAACAGAAAAGGGTAGATCAGCCAGATTACGTTTGGATCGAATTTCATCTGCCGGCAGGACCAATCAGTAGCCCAGGCCCGGCAACTGATC
>NZ_RZQG01001406.1:0-1049 GCF_003998635.1 Mesorhizobium sp. M7D.F.Ca.US.004.03.1.1 | reverse complement strand
GTTGAGCGCTTGACCGTGCGACCTGCTGACAACCAGCCTGTTCCTCGGCAACGCGACATAGGGGACATGCTGGCGGCGACAAAGGTCGCGGATGGCCTCCCTTGCCTCGTCCTTCTTGCTGTTGTCGAAGACGATGTAGCTGTCATGCTCGGCCAGGTATCGGCGTACCAGGTGGATCTGCCATTCGATCACGTCGGGCCGGTTGAAGGCCACGCTAGCGATGATCGCATCGCGGAAAGCCTGCTCTCGCCCCTGCAATTCGCTGACCGGCGCGGATGTCCTCAGGAAGCAAAATACCCGCCAATGATAGCGTAACAGTGCCTCGCGCCTTGGCGGCCTGTTCAGCCTCTCCCATTCCGCAACGGTAATCCTGGGCTGATCGACGTCTCCCGGAGCGTCAGAAGCCACCATGTCGCGCTCCCGCATCCACCGATCGACGGTTCAGTTCTGCTGGATCGATATGCCCTTGTCGTCGATCTTGAGCTCGACGCCCTTGGGTTTGGTCTGCTCGCGATAGACATAGATACCGAGCGCGATAACCACGACGACGAGCGCGCCAATGACGAGATAGAGCGTATTCTGTTTCATGGCGCGCTCTTTGCGTTGTCGAGCCTCAGGCTCGTTTCAGGACCTTGACCAGCACCAGCAGGATGATGGCGCCGATGGTAGCATGGATGATCGAGGCGAGAATGCCGCCGCCGATGGAGAAGCCGATCCGTGGAAACAGCCAGCCGGCAATGAACGCGCCGACGATGCCGACGATAATGTTGCCGATCAGACCGAAGCCGAAGCCGGAAACGATAAGACCGGCAAGCCAACCGGCGATGGCACCGATGATGATGAAGACGAGCAGGCTTTCGACACCCATAGCGATTTCCTCCGAGCAAGAGGGCGACGGCGGAACGGAAAGCTCCGAATCGGCCTCGATATCAACAGCTTCAAGCTATTCGAAAGCGGCCGGCCTCGCCAGCGGCGCGCTCACTAATGCATGTCGCGCAAAAGTGGCCCCGGTTTTGCGAGAACGACATGCATAAAGCAAAGACCTAAAG
>NZ_RZQG01001405.1:0-1050 GCF_003998635.1 Mesorhizobium sp. M7D.F.Ca.US.004.03.1.1 | reverse complement strand
CTGCAACGGGGAAGGCCGGAAGCCGCTTGAAAGCGTGCTTCCGGCCTCTGTCGATCCGGGAGGAAGGGACGTTACACCCGGTTCGGCCTCGTTGCGGCGCTTGTTGTGCAATCGGCGCCGCCAATCCTTGATCCTGGAATGCACTCTAGCGCCGGCTGTCTGAACGCGCGCCGAAGCACCGGTTCATCTGCCGTTCATCAAGGGACCGGCCCCACGCCTTTTACCGCAAGGTGAAATCTTGAAATGCTTTCGAGCGCTCCCCAAATGTCTCATGCGGTCGCCAATGTCGGGGCCGCTGGTCCAGCCGAAACGCCGCTCAAGGGTTTCGCACCGGCCATACGCAAACCATGTTGCTCAACAGGAGAACACCTCATGCGTCACGTTGATTTTTCCCCGCTTTATCGCTCGACCGTCGGCTTCGACCGTCTCTTCACGATGCTGGATTCGCTTGCGCAGCCGGATGGCGCGCAGACCTATCCGCCCTACAACATCGAGCGCACCGGCGAGGATTCCTACCGCATCTCGATGGCGGTTGCCGGCTTCTCGGACGAGGAGATCTCGATCGAAGCCCATCGCAACGTGCTGACCGTGAAAGGTGAGCGCAAGGACGAGGGTACCGGCGAAGGGTCCGAACTGCTCTATCGCGGCATTGCCTCGAGGGCTTTTGAACGTCGCTTCCAGCTTGCCGACCACGTCGAAGTCGTCGGTGCTTCGCTGAAGAACGGCCTGCTCTTCGTCGATCTCAAGCGCAACATCCCTGAGGAACTGAAGCCGCGCAAGATCGCCATTACGGCGTCTTCGGCCAAAGCCAAGCAGATCGAGGCCAAGACCGCCAACTAGACCAATAGCCTCCCAACGCAAGGCGGCGCCGAAAGGCGCCGCCTGACTGGTTCCAACCCCTCGATTTTGGCTGCGGTCGAAAACGAGGGGTTTTTGATTCCGGTTTGCCATCCGAACCCGGCGTTGCGTGAATGCCGTCGATACGCAAGGTCCGCTCTGCCTCTGCTGCCCATCAGCGGCTCCTCTATCTTTCTTTAGCTTGTTCTAAAT
>NZ_RZQG01001404.1:0-1051 GCF_003998635.1 Mesorhizobium sp. M7D.F.Ca.US.004.03.1.1 | reverse complement strand
GCCGCAGGCATTCCATCCTTCCTGATCGACCGCGAGATCAACGCCACCGGCGTCGCCGTGGCGCAGATCGTCTCCAACAACTACCAGGGCGCCCAGCTCGGCGCGCAGGAGTTCGTCAAGCTGATGGGCGAGAAGGGCAATTTCGTCGAGCTGGTCGGCAAGGAATCCGACACCAATGCCGGCATTCGCTCCAAGGGGTATCACGACGTCATCGACGACTATCCGGATCTGAAGATGGTCGCCCAGCAGTCGGCCAACTGGAGCCAGACGGAAGCCTATTCCAAGATGGAATCGATCCTTCAGGCCAACCCCGACATCAAGGGCGTGATCTCCGGCAACGATACGATGGCGATGGGCGCCTATGCGGCACTTGCCGCGGCGAACCGCAAGGATGTCATCGTCGTCGGCTTCGACGGATCGAACGACGTGCGCGACTCCATCACGTCGGGCGGCATCAAGGCAACCGTGCTGCAGCCCGCTTTCGCGCAGGCGCAGATGGCGGTCGAGCAGGCCAACGACTTCATCAAGAACAAGAAGTCGCCGGCCAAGGAAAAGCAGTTGATGGACTGCGTTCTGGTCAATGGCAACAATGCGGCCAAGCTGGAGACCTTCGCGCTGACGAACTGAGCCCGCGTGAGATGAATAGCGAGGGGCGAACCCAGAGTCGCCCCTCGCCGCCATTTTCCGTGGACCGCCTACGATGCTGAACGACAGGCCGCCATGCTGAACACCAAGCCGAACTGGCCGATCCTTGCCGTGATGGTCGGCATCAGCCTGACCGCCTGCAAGATCCTGCCGACGAAATCGGGAGATGGCGGCAACGCTCCCGCCTTCAATCCCGACAAGATAGTCGAGGAGATCTGGGCGGCAAAGGTCGTGCCTTATCTCCAAGAGAAAGCCGGGCCGTTTGCGCAGGTTCACACCCTGGCGACAACCGATGCGGCCGCTGCCGGCGCCAAATACGGCAATCCGAACAAGCAGGCGAACTCGCCATGGACTTTCGCGGTTCGCCTGGAAGGCAGGATCGTGGCGGCGAACACACAGTCGCGCG
>NZ_RZQG01001403.1:0-1061 GCF_003998635.1 Mesorhizobium sp. M7D.F.Ca.US.004.03.1.1 | reverse complement strand
ATGTGGGACAGCTGGCGCGGCAACGCCAGAGCGTTGCGAGCAGCTTCGATTGCCGAGGAAGCCGGCGCCGACCCTGACGTCCAGCCGCCGGCGAAAATCGTGCGCAGCGCGGCGAGAAAGCCCGGCGACTGGTCCGCATCCAGCCCCGAACCGCAGCCGGCGGAGTGAGCGGCCATGTCAAAGTCGAACACCATCCTCTATCTCGACGGCGTCTCGGTTTCCTTCGATGGTTTTCGCGCCATCAACAATCTGTCGCTGGTGCTCGACAAGGGCGAGATGCGCGCCATCATCGGCCCCAACGGAGCCGGCAAGACGACGATGATGGACATCGTCACCGGCAAGACGCGGCCCGATGAGGGCGAGGTGTTCTTCGACGGCCAGGTCGATCTGACCAAGCATGACGAAGCCGAGATCGCCATGATGGGCATCGGCCGCAAGTTCCAGAAGCCGACTGTGTTCGAAAGCCACACGATCGAGGAAAACCTGATGCTGGCGCTGAAGGGGCCGCGCTCGATCTTTCCGGCGCTGTTTCATCGCCGCTCGGCCGCCGAGACGCGACAGATCGACGACATCCTCGGCATCATCCGGCTTGGCGACAAGCGTAACGAATTGGCGGCCAATCTCAGCCATGGACAAAAGCAGTGGCTCGAGATCGGCATGCTGCTGGCGCAGGATCCGAAGTTGCTTCTGGTCGACGAACCGGTCGCCGGCATGACCGACGCCGAGACCGAGGAAACCGCGCGCCTGCTCAAGGACATCGCGCGCGACCATTCGGTCATCGTCGTCGAACACGACATGCATTTCGTGCGCGAGCTCGGCGTCAAGGTCACCTGCCTGCATGAGGGCTCGGTGCTTAGCGAAGGCACGCTCGATTTCGTGTCGGCCGACGAGCGCGTCGTCGAAGTCTATCTGGGGAGATGAATATGGTCTGGCGGGTGCAATTCCATCGCTTCGATCTGTCGTTTCTCAGGTTCTGGAGAAGGCGCTGACATGCTCGAAGTTTCCAATGCCACGCTGCACTACGGCGCCGCCCAGGCGCTGCGCGGGGTGTCGCTGAAGGC
>NZ_RZQG01001402.1:0-1070 GCF_003998635.1 Mesorhizobium sp. M7D.F.Ca.US.004.03.1.1 | reverse complement strand
CGATCTTGGCCAGGGCGGCGAACTCGAGCCGGCGCGCCGCAAGGCCGAGATGATGGGCATCAAGGACATCCGTGTCGTCGACGTGCGCGAGGAATTCGTCTCCGACTTCGTCTTCCCGATGTTCCGTGCCAATGCCGTCTATGAAGGCACCTATCTGCTCGGCACCTCGATCGCGCGGCCGCTGATCTCCAAGCATCTGGTCGAGATTGCCAAAGAGACGGGCGCCGACGCGATTGCGCATGGCGCCACTGGCAAGGGCAATGACCAGGTCCGCTTCGAGCTTTCGGCTTACGCGCTGAACCCCGACATCAAGGTCATCGCGCCATGGCGCGACTGGTCGTTCAAGTCGCGTACCGACCTGATCAATTTTGCCGAGCAGCACCAGATCCCGGTGCCGAAGGACAAGAAGGGCGACGCGCCGTTCTCGGTCGACGCCAACCTGCTGCACTCCTCTTCCGAGGGCAAGGTGCTGGAAGACCCGTGGAGCGAGCCGCCGGAATTCGTCCACCAGCGCACCGTTTCGCCGATGGATGCGCCTGATACCGTCACCGAGATCGAGATCGAATTCCTGAAGGGCGATCCGATCGCGCTCAACGGCAAGAAGCTGTCGCCGGCAACGATGCTGGCCGCGCTCAACGATCTCGGCCGCGACAACGGCATCGGCCGGCTCGACCTGGTCGAGAACCGCTTCGTCGGCATGAAGTCGCGCGGCGTCTACGAGACGCCCGGCGGCACGATCCTGATCGCAGCTCACCGCGCCATCGAATCGATCACGCTCGACCGCGGTGCTGCACACCTTAAGGACGAGTTCATGCCGCGCTATGCCGAGCTGATCTACAACGGCTTCTGGTTCGCGCCCGAACGCCTGATGCTGCAGGCGATGATCGACAAGAGCCAGGAAGACGTCGAAGGCACGGTGCGGCTGAAGCTCTACAAGGGCAACGTCATCGTCACCGGCCGCAAGTCGAAGAAGACGCTCTATTCCGACGCGCTGGTCACCTTCGAGGACGATCGCGGCGCCTACGACCAGAAGGACGCTGCCGGCTTCATCCGCCGCAACGCGTTGAGGC
>NZ_RZQG01001401.1:0-1071 GCF_003998635.1 Mesorhizobium sp. M7D.F.Ca.US.004.03.1.1 | reverse complement strand
GATTGATGCTCTCCAGCAAGATCAGCGGGCTTCCCGTCATTCGCATCGACGGCGTTCTGGTGGGCATTATCAGCGAGGGCGATTTCCTGCGCCGCGGAGAGCTGGGCACGCAGCGCAAGCGCCCACGCTGGCTGGAATTTCTTGTCAGCCCGGGAAGAGTTGCCGAAGAATATGTCCTCGCCAACGGAAGGCGGGTCGAGGAGGTGATGACCGACAGCGTCGTCACGGCATCCCCCAATGCATCGCTTGCCGAGGTCGTCGAGTTGATGACGCATCACCGCATCAAACGCGTCCCGATCGTCGACGGTGGTAAAGTTGTCGGCATGATTGCCCGCTCCGATCTTCTTCGTGCGCTGCTTCACACGCAGCCAACCTCAACTCCGACGACCATTGACGACGAACAGATACGCCAGAGCATCGTCGCGGAGCTTGCAGCGCAGAAATGGGCTGGCAAGGACCTGATCAATGTCACTGTCGACAAAGGGATCGTAAAACTGAGCGGCGCCATCTTCGACGAACGCGAGCGCCAGGCAGCCATCGTAGCGGCCGAAAACGTCGCCGGCGTCAAAGGCGTTGAGGACAATCTATTTTGCGCCGAGCCGTTGTCCGTCATCCTGGTCTCGTAGCCAAGGGGCTACCACCGACATTTTCCCGAGGCGAACTGTGCGTAGCCGCTCGACGTTCTAACGCTGGCCGGCCACATGCTGCAGCCGTGCGATCAGGTCGCGGTTGCGGCAATAATCTGGCGGAGCATCGGCTTGCTCGTTTTGGTCGAGCCAAGTCGAGCATTCGTCTTGATGGCCGCAGGATCGGCAGCGATTGACCGCCCGATCGGTGACGGCTGCATGGTCCGGCACCACTTTCAACTGCCTGTCGACACCAAGTTTGCGCATCATGCGACCCATCAACGCGGCCCTGGCGTCGACTGAAATCAGGTAATCGAGAAAGCTCATCTTGGTCACTCCTGCCTTTTGAGAATCATAGCCATGCAGGCGGCCAACGACTTGATCTCGGTCAACAGACGGAGCCGTTGCCAAGCCAAGGCGGCGAAAGGGGTGAATTGAAGTTCCT
>NZ_RZQG01001400.1:0-1071 GCF_003998635.1 Mesorhizobium sp. M7D.F.Ca.US.004.03.1.1 | reverse complement strand
GTCGAAGCGCACCGGCAGGCCGGCGATTTCCCAATGGCCCGATGGGGTGTCCTTGCCGCTTGAAACCTCCTGCGCGGCGCCGTGGAAGGCAGCCGCGAGCAGATCCGTCCCACTGCTGGAAAAGCCCAGTCCCGTCGCGGTTTCGGCAGCCTTGCCAAGCCCGAGCGAGGCCATGTGGGGGACAAACAGCGGTCCACTGCGAAGCCCTTCGCGATCCGAGCGTCCTTCGGCACAAGCTTCTGCTATGTGCGCGAATGTGTTGGCGCCGTCGTCACCGTAGCGGTCGGCGTCGGCCGCGCCGCCGATGCCGAAGGAGTCCAGAACGAAGAGGAAAGCGCGCGCCATCGAGTTGTTGCCAGTTTGAACGACCAGACATAGGGTTCCGCGACTTCATTGGCAATTCGGAAACCAAACGGCAACGGCTTGGCGCGATAGTCCAGTGATGTCGCCCAAGGTGCACGGCGGTTTTGGGCAACGACATGCACAAACAACGACATGCACAAACAAGGAATGCATGTCGCAACGATGCGACAGGCATGGGTCTAGGAAAACAGACGGCGGTTTTGTCATGAGCATTGCGCTGAAGGCGTCTGCTGCCCTCATGTTGATGCAGGGTGCGCTCTGGTCCGGTCCGGCACATGCCGATTGGCGCGATGATATCGGCACGTTTCGCATCGGCATCGTTGCAGAGCCAGGCGCCGGCAACACCGTTCCGGGGCTGGCTGTGTTGACCGACGCCTATACAAAGGCCTTGGGCATGAAGGTCGAGTTTGTCGTTGCCCGTGATTATGCCGCGCTGATCGAGGCGCAGGCCAATGCCCGCATCGAATACGCGATCTATTCGGCAACCGCCTATGCGACGGCCTCGCAGCGCTGCTTATGTATCGAGCCGCTTGTGGCTCCGGTCGATTCCGACGGCGCGATCGGCATCCGCTCTGTTCTGCTGACGCGGGACGGCAAGCTGCCCGATCTGGCGGCGATGCAGAGCCATCGCATCGCCATGGCGCCTTCGGGCAGCGTTGGCGGTTCTCTCTTGCCATTGGCGGCGTTGGCGGCGGAAGGCCGCAAGGT
>NZ_RZQG01000013.1:0-23024 GCF_003998635.1 Mesorhizobium sp. M7D.F.Ca.US.004.03.1.1 | reverse complement strand
ACGCAGCGGTGTGAGACGGGCATTCTTGTGGATGTTCATTCGGACCCTCCGATGGATGCTGAAGCGTGGTAACTCCAGTCTCCTCGGTCCGGTCCGAATGGACAACCTCTCGAAAGCTCACACCTAGTGCCGGCAGTGGCACCGCTGTTGTCCGTCGACAGGTCCCGCGCTTGCTCGGTGCGACCAACAACCTTAAGCGCTAGGGCGTAACCTGACCCTGCAAGATCTCCTCACCGACTATAAGGTGCGCCTCACGATCTGAGACGATGGGACAGGATGGCTAAGGAGGTGCGCCGTCTTGCATGCCCCGCCAGCGAGGCGAACCCTCTCGGCTACGCGCGCCACCAGCGACGCTCCATATCGTCAGGCCTGCGTCTCATGCTCAGATGAGCCGGTATTTGGCTCTCTCATCAGCAAACCGAGAGAGCCCATGCCAAGACGGAAGCAAGCAAGACGAACGAGCGTCAGAGATATCCTGCGCCTGACCCATAAACAGGGCAGTCCGGTGGGCCAAGGTGGCAGAGCAACTGAGGTTCGGCAAGACTTCGGCTTCCACCTATCTGCGGGCGCTGGAGACGGGCTGTCGTGCAGGCCCTGCATGCGGCTTTGAGGACGATGCGATGTTGAAACACCGTCTGTTGCGCCGAATCGGCCGTCGGCCAAACGTTGGGTCGTCATCAGGTTCTCGACAGCTTCCCGGTGTCAAATCCAAACCGTGGTCGGCGATCCCCACCAGGGTGGGAAGGCAGCGCTGATATAGCCGAACGTCGATCAAGTCACGATCAACGATTGCCTCATGTCACATGCCCTGCGGGACTGAAAAACGGAGAAGAACATGTGCGATGCAAAACTGAAGACCGTGCTTTCGCTTTTTTCGCCGGTGGCCAGCAAATTAGATGCTCTCTCGTCCAACGGACCAGCGACGGATGCAAACTGCGTTAAGCTAAATACGAACGAGAACCCGTTTCCGTTGCCGAAGAGCGTAATGCAAAGTGCAATTGCTGCGATCGAACACCAGTATCTTTATCCGGAAGACGACAATCTCAGCTTAAGGGCAGCTGCCTCCGATGCTTACGGATTTTCCAAAGATCAGGTGATTGCCGGCAACGGTTCGTCGGAGCTGCTCGGACTCATCTACAGAGCTTTCCTCGCCCCAGGAGATAGAGTGGCAATGCTGTCGCCCGGATTTTCGTTCAACCGTAAACTTGCCATGTTGCAGGGTGCCGAGTTTCTCGAAATCGCATCGAGCGAAGCTCATCCCCTGCCGATAGAAAAACTGCTGTCCGGCCCCGCAAAAGACGCGAAGTTCATTCTGTTGGCTAATCCGAACAATCCGACCGGAACATTCGTGCCGGTGGCCGAAATCGAACGCCTTGTGGAGCAAGCAGATCGCTTGGTCGTCTTGGATGAGGCCTACGTTGACTTCGCACCCGACAATGCCCTGCGCCTCGTCAATAGACATCCGAATCTTTTGATCTTGAGGACTTTTTCAAAGAGCTATGCTGCCGCTGGCGTGCGAGTCGGCTTCGGTTTCGGTCACCCAGAAATCATTGGCAGGCTGCGCAACATCCAGAATGTCTTCAACATGAACGTGATCGGGCAGGCGGTCGGGAAAAGCATTCTTGCGCATCGCCACGCCTACGAAGAGAACCACAGGCACATCAAGCATGAACGACAGCGAGTGACCCTGGCGCTGTTGCAACTTGGCTTTTCCGTAACACCCTCCCACGCAAACTTTTTGCTGGCCCGTGTGCCGGCGGGACAGGAGGGCTCATGCTGGCAAGCCGCGTTGAAAGAGCAGGCGATCCTCATCGCCAGCTTTCCTGACGTAGATTTGAAGAACTGTATTCGCGTCAGCATTGGCACCACAGAGCAGATGGACAAATTCCTTGCTGCCGCCGAACGCGTCTGTATGAACTTTAAGAAGGATCGCGGTGCTCACAAGCATGAAGTCGATTCACATTAAGCATCAAGTAATGATATGTCGTGAGCTATGATGATTAGCGAATAAATATAGGTAATTTGGAGAACAATTAATTGAAGAAAATTTCCGCTTCGGGCCTGACCTTCGGCATCTTCGATCATCTGGACGAAAACGGCGATGACATCGCACAACAATATGCAGATCGGCTGAGCCTAGCAGAAGCGTGCGATGGCTATGGCTTTTATGCGTATCATCTCGCCGAGCACCACTGTACGCCGCATGGCAGAGGTCCATCACCGAATTTGTTCTTAGCGAGCGTCGCCCAGCGAACCCGCAGTCTTCGTGTTGGTCCCATGGTAATGCTACTTGCGCTCTATCATCCGCTGCGTGCCTTCGAGGAGATCTGCATGCTTGATCAGTTGAGCGGCGGCAGGCTTGAACTCGGCATAGGGCGCGGCTCTGCTCCCACTGAATTGGGATACTTCGGGGTTGCTGTAGAAGCAGCACCAGAACAGTATGCGGAGGCCAGTGAGATTCTCATCAATGCGATGAAAGGCGGGACGCTTTCTTATCAGGGCCGCCACTTTGAGTTGAAAGATGTTCCGCTGACGTTGAGACCTCACCAATATCCCCGTCCGCCGACATGGATCGCCACCAATCGACCCGAGCCGGCTAGCTGGGCCGCTGCGAATGGGGCAAACATCGCCTGCGTCGGACCTTCCACTTCTGTTCGCAGCGTTACCGACGCGTTCCGCGCCGCCCGAATTCACGATGCTGACATTGGCCAGCAAGCGCCATTTCTTGGATTGCTCCGAATGGTGGTGATAGGGCGTTCTGAAACAGATGCGTATTTGCTCGCAGCACCTGCCTATGAACGATGGCTCAATAGCTTCAAATTTCTATACGAACTAAATGCCATTTCCACTCCACCAAACTTGCCTTTGAACTTCGATGCAGCAATTGAAAGTGAATTGTGCGTCGTGGGAACGGCAGATTCTGTCCGAAAAGCTCTCCTTGATCAGCTGGAAGAGGCAGGTGCTAATTATCTTCTGTGTCAACTGGCATTTGGGGATTTGCCGCTGGATGCCTCACTATACACCGCATCGGCCATTGGATCCGAAATCATGGCTCGAGTTGCCGCATCGTGAATCCGTCGTGTGATTGGAGGAGCAGCGGCAGCGCTGCTCCTCATTGCGAAACGGTTGTGGGGGCCGGACTCCTGTGTCAGGTGTAAACCATTGGAGCACGTCCTATCTGATCCAGGTCATATCCTGCGGCTTTGAAGTAGTTGGCACATTCGGCTGGGGTGAAGAGGTCGACGACCGCGCCGAGGCGTCCTGACCTTGCCCCTCTGATCTAATCCGGTTTGAAGTTCGTTCTGGCCCATCCAGAGGACCAGGACATGAAACGCAGCCGCTTCTCTGAAGAGCAGATCATCGGAATTTTGAAGAAACACGAGGCCGGGGTATCGGTTGGCGATCTGTGCCGCAAGCACGGGGTCAGCGACGCCTCGATCTACAATTGGAAGGCCCGCTTCGGCGGGATGGATGTCACCGAGGCTCGGCGACCTGAAGGCGCTGGAGGACGAGAACACGCGCCTGAAGCGGCTTTTGGCCGACGCCATGCTCGACAATGCCGCGTTGAAGGACCTTGTGGGAAAGAAATGGTGACGCCCGCCGCCAAGCGGAAAGCTGTCGCTCGCCTGAAGGAAGGCTTCGGGATGAGCGAACGGCGGGCGTGTAAAGCCATCGGCTGTTGCCGCATGACGGTTCGCTACCAGACCAGCAGGCCGGACGACCGCGAGGTTCGCGAGCGGATGAAGGCCGATCGCGCAGGAGCGTCGCCGGTTCGGCTACCGGCGTCTTCTCGTGATGCTGAGGCGGGAGGGCCTGGTCGTGAACCACAAGAAGCTGTTCCGGCTCTATCGGGAGGAGAAGCTCGCCGTCGCCGCCGTGGCGGCCGCAAGCGGGCGATCGGGACCAGGGCGCCGATGCTGGTGCCGCTGAGGCCCGACGAGCGCTGGTCGCTCGACTTCGTATCGGACCAGCTCACCGACGGGCGCCGCTTCCGCATCCTGGCCGTCGTCGACGACTGCACGAGAGAGTGCCTCGCACTCATCGTTGATACGTCTCTCTCGGGCATGCGGGTTGCCCGCGAATTGGACGGCTCATCACCGAGCGGGGCCGGCCCAGGATGATCGTCAGCGACAATGGCAGCGAGTTCACCTCGAACGCCATCCTCTCCTGGGCGGATCAGAACCGCGTCGAATGGCATTACATTGCGCCCGGCAAGCCGATGCAGAATGGCTTCATCGAGAGCTTCAACGGCCGACTGCGCGATGAACTGCTCAACGAGACGCTGTTCACCTCGCTGGCTCAGGCGCGCGTAGCCATCGCCCTGTGGCACGCCGACTACAACACCGCGCGGCCGCACTCCCCCCTGGCAGACCCCGGCCAAGTTCGCCAGCACCTTCAATCCGCGACGGTCGCTCGCGCTGCGCTATGCCAAAGGCTCCGCGCCAGCGCCCGTCGCTTCACCCGCCCAGCAGGGCACAACCCACGCCGGAAACGAACTCAAAACTGCTGGGGCAACGTCAGTCCCATAGAGCCTTGATGGTTATCTCGGCCTTTGCTCGCAGCAGCGCCTTAGGTTGGGCGAAGGCGTTCTCAATCGGATTGAAGTCGGGACTGTAGGGCGGCAGTTAGAGCAGGCTCGCCTGCGGCCTCAATCGCGCCGCGCAGGGTTCTCCAGGCGGATGTCGCCAATGTCAAATTTGCTGGCATCCATGTCGCCCTCGCCAACCGCACAAGCGAAGGCCAGAAAGCCAACATGTGTTCTGCGGCTTAATTAAGAGTCAGCCGATGTCGGCCGAACATCACCTTGTCTCGAAGTCGACGATCGGACAGCAGGTTGCGAAAGTTGGCGCGATGCGAAACAAACTGCTGAAGCGCTCAACTTTTATTGATCACGCGTGTTGGACGCGACGCACTCCCGTTCCAATCGGGCTGAGCGCAAATTCTCCCGGTTCACAAAACTGAGTCGCTGGAGTAGTGGGGGCGCAGAGAAATCTCCGGTCGCAGCCTTACCCGGTCAAAACAAGGATACCAATGATGAAGACTCTCGCCGTCTGCTCTGGCGGATTGGACTCCGTTTCCCTTGCTCACATGGTGGCAGCGGAGCACGAACTCACCGGCCTTCTATCTTTCGACTATGGCCAACGGCACAGGAAGGAATTGGGCTTCGCCGCTCTTTGCGCGCAGCGACTGAAGGTCCCGCACCAGATCATCGACATCGGCGAAATTGGCCGTGGCCTTTCCGGCTCAGCGCTGACTAGCAGTATCGACGTGCCGGACGGCCACTACGCCGAAGACACGATGAAGATTACGGTGGTGCCGAACCGCAATGCCATCATGTTGGCAATCGCCTTCGGTCTCGCCGCCGCCCACAGCGCCGAAGCGGTGGCGGCGGCCGTGCATGGTGGGGACCATTTCATCTATCCCGATTGCCGTCCGGCCTTCATTGAAGCTTTCCAGACAATGCAAGACCGCGCGCTCGACGGCTATGCGCAGATACGCCTCTATGCACCGTATGTGAATCTCGGAAAAGCTGACATTGTTGCGGATGGCGCAAGATACGGCACCCCGTTTGCTGAGACCTGGTCCTGTTACAAGGGCGGCGTGCGTCACTGCGGACGATGCGGGACCTGCGTCGAGCGGCGCGAAGCGTTCCATCTCGCCGGGCACGCTGATCCCACCGACTACGAGGACGCCGATTTCTGGCTTGAGGCGCTGCGCAGGAGGCGCGCGTAATGTTCCACATCAGCAAGGAATTCCACTTCTCGGCCTCGCATCAGCTCACCTCCTTGCCTCCCAACCATCAATGCGCGCGCCTGCACGGGCATAACTATGTCGTCGTAGTGGAGCTGTCGGCCAAGGAACTGGACGCCCACGGCTTCGTGCGCGACTATCACGATCTGGCGCCGCTCAAACGCTACATTGACGAGAGCTTCGACCATCGGCACCTCAACGACGTGCTGGGACATGAGAAGGTCACGGCGGAATGCCTGGCCAGACATTTCTATGAATGGTGCAAGGCACGTCTGCCGCAGACCGCGGCCGTGCGCGTTAGCGAAACACCGAAAACTTGGGCGGAATACCGTCCGTGACCGACATGCATCCCGCAATCCGTGTGAGCGAGATATTCGGGCCGACTATCCAGGGCGAGGGCGTGCTCATCGGCTTGCCGACGGTGTTCATCAGAACCGGCGGATGTGATTATCGCTGTTCATGGTGCGACAGCCTTCACGCGGTGGACAATCAGTATCGCCATGAATGGCTACCGATGCCGATCGATGCCGTGTGGCAAACCGTCCATGCGCTTTCCGGCGGCAGGCCGGTTATGGTCTCCTTGTCAGGCGGCAACCCGGCCATTCAGCCGTTCGGTCCCCTCATAGAACGAGGCCATCGCGAGGGCTATCGTTTTGCACTGGAAACGCAGGGTTCCGTGGTGAGGGAGTGGTTTGCGGATCTTGACGTGCTGACCCTTAGCCCAAAGCCGCCGTCCAGCGAGATGACGACCCGTTGGGCTGCGTTTGATGCATGCCTCGAAGCGGCGCAAGAGAAGCCGCAAATCGTGCTCAAGCTCGTCGTTTTCGACGAGAGTGACTATGCCTACGCCAAAGAAGTCGCGGCGAGATATCCGCACCTTCCGATCTATCTGCAACCCGGCAATCACACGCCGCCGCTCCCTGGCAGTGAAGACGCCTCTGTCGACTTGGACGGAATAATGATGCGAATGGAATGGCTTGTCGAAAGGGTGACTAGCGACAGGTGGTTCGAAGCCCGCGTGTTGCCGCAGCTGCACGTTCTGCTTTGGGGTAACAAGAGGGCGGTCTAGTCTGTGGCTTGCGTCGCACCGGAAGGCCGGGCTCCAACGGCTTGGCAGGCTCTCTTCGCGTGCCGAGTACAGCCGAGCTTTGTTCGCGTCAGCGGTCTCGCGATTGTGCGGCTGGAAACCGCCCGGACACCCCGCTGCCGGCGTGTGTCACCTTGACTCCGATGAGCTGTCGTCACGCAAAGTTGAAATCCGCAAGAACTGGCCTTCTCGCCCCACCTGCTCCGTCGCAAGCACGTCATCCCCTCATCCTTGTCCAGCTCTTATCGATGTATCTCATTGTCCGGCCTGACGCACGACTGTCAGCATGGGAATGCATCCATTGCGCAAATGCCTTCCATAAAGAAGATCGATTTCCTCATTGGCCCAACGTGAAATATAGCAACGTTTTCGTGGCGTGGGTCGGCTGCGTCGGGAGTAGCGATGAAAACGTATTGGGGTCGCCTGCGTCTCCTTGGGCAGCGAGTGTAAAGTATAGCGATGCGGCCTCCGGCGCGAACGGCAGCCGCGCAGTGATCACCTTCGCCTGTGCCTTTGCGGCGGGGGTCAAGCGCTGGTCTGCTAAAATTTTTTATCGTTTAGCTGGTTGAAACTGCCCCCGTTGCGGGCTGCAGAAGCCGGCCAGCCGAGAAACGGCAGCCGCACTTATGAAAGCACGCCAAGGCGTGCGGGCATCTATCAGTTGCAAAGGACAATACTGGCCGCGCCGATTGGCCATCACGCGTCCATTAGGGCAGCCACCAACATCAGTTCGCAAGAGGAGCAAAAGTAATATGTATCGTCGTCACCTGATCAAAGGGTTGGTTGCGCTCGGCGCATGCCGGATTTGCGTTCAAGCCGCCCAAGCGACCAGTGCCCATTGGGGGTACACCGGTCCGGTCGGACCGGAGCACTGGGCTGATCTGGATAAGGAAAATTTCGTATGCTCTGCCGGCACGCAGCAATCGCCGATCAATATCAACAGCGCGGTCAAGGCGGATATCCCGCATATCGCCATCGGCTGGCACAAGGGCGGCGGCAATATGGTGAACAACGGCCACACCATTCAAATCAATATGCCACAAGGCAGCACGCTGACCCGCGGCGATCGTGTCTACGAACTGGTACAGTTCCATTTCCATGCGCCAAGCGAACATCACGTGGCGGGCAAGAGCTTCCCGATGGAGGTGCATTTCGTTCACAAGGACACGCAAAGTGGTACTCTGGGCGTGCTGGGCGTCTTTTTAACGCCCGGCGCGACAAATGCCAGCTTTGCTGCCCTTGCTGCGGCCTTTCCCGAACTGCCGAATGGGGAGGTGACGATCGACGAGGTGAATCCCAACTGGCTTCTGCCAGCCTCGCTTGGCTATTGGACTTATGAGGGCTCACTGACGACGCCGCCGTGCACCGAAAACGTCGAGTGGATGGTGGCGATGGAACCGGTTGACGTTGATCCGGCAGACATCCAGCGATTTGCCTCACTCTACCCGTCGAACGCGCGCCCTATTCATTCACCCAATCGACGCTTCATCCTGCGCCAGAGTTGAGCGCCGCCCCAGCGGTTCCGCACGGTCCAACATTCTTGGCACAAGTTGGCGCGAAGCCTCCTCTTCCGGTCTGGCGGTCTGACGGCGCTCCCCAAGCTGGCTAGTCTAAATGATAGGGATTCGGTGCCGACACCACTCGTCCCAAATACGTCGCGGCGAGGTTTGTCTGCAACCCGGCAATCACACGCCGCCCCGCCGTGGTAATGAAGACGTCTCTGTCGAGTCCGACGGAATATGATGCGCATGGAACCGCTGGTAGAAAAGGTGACCAGCGACAGGTGGTTCGAAGCCCGCGTCTTGCCGCAGCTGCACGTTCTACTCTGGGGTAACAAGAGGGTAGTGTATACCTTCTCCTAGCTTCGCCGCCAACTACTCGGTTTTCCGAATTGCTCTCTATATTCTTGAAGACGATGCGTTCGTTAAAGACATGTGCTGCGCACCTGGTGTAAAAGCTGCTCTCATCATGCAGAGGTCAAGCCAGTCGGGCTCATCCGAGGCTATGGCCGTGAGCACTGTTCAGTTCGGCAGAGAGGGCGCTTTTGTACACACTTTGCGATCGTGGCGGCCCCGTGGGCAGATCTGCAAGCTGCCGCGACACTAACCTCTCGAAGCCCGCCCGCCCGCCTTTCGTGCAGCTTCCTCTGAACAAAACCACCGCTCGCCCTTCAATAGGTTGATGCGTGTCTCCCAGTAAGATTCCTGTCCAAGAACGTGATAATCTTCTTGCCAGTGTTGTAGCTGATGTTGCCCTTGATGCCGCAGCCTACCGCGGCGGGACCAAACTCAATGGCAAGCAGGCCGGCTAGGATCGTGCAGCCAGTCGCGAGCCTCGCCCACAACGGGGTCTCACGCGCATGAGGGCGCCGACCATGGGTTCGGCGGTTCATACGCGTATAACACGTATCTTTCTGAAAAAATCAATGCTCTCGGCTAAGCTACTGAATTATTTGGCTTCCATATAGCGCGTCGGCGGAACCAACTTGTAGACGGGCTATGAAAGGTTAAGCGCGGATGTCTATCGGCCGCCGGCGTTCCCGCTCTGTAAGCCTGCCTGAACTACCCGCGCCGCGGTCAAGCCCCAGGCTCCTGCTCATCCAGCGACCGCCCGATCAATGGCAGGCTGGAAAGACAAGAGCCGATGTCTTCCGATGGTCTCGCCATCAGCTTTGGGCTAACTTCCCCATTCTCCCGCTTCGAGCTCGACACACGGCGGTTTGGATGGCGCACGACAATCTGTGTCGGCTTTGTCGTGTCCGTGACAGACGCCTGAAAGGCCCGTTCGCGCGTTTTGCCGCCGTCTAAGCGGCTGGAATTTAATGACAAAGTTTCTTCTGGGATCGGCCGATCACGCTGGTACGCTTTTTGCGATGCTTGGTGTGAGGCGGCACGAGCTGCCTATCGGCACTTGTGTCGCGGGCAGTCGCGATAATTAGAACGAAGGAAGGAAAGCTATTATGTCAGGTCTGCGTCAGATCGCCTTTTACGGAAAAGGCGGCATCGGCAAGTCCACCACGTCCCAAAATACGCTCGCTGCCCTTGTCGACCTCGGGCAGAGAATCCTCATCGTAGGATGCGACCCCAAAGCCGATTCCACACGCTTGATCCTGAATTCGAAAGCTCAGGATACCGTCCTGGATCTCGCCGCACAGGAAGGCTCGGTGGAAGACCTCGAACTCCAGGACGTGCTCAAGGTGGGCTACAGAGGCATCAAGTGCGTGGAGTCCGGCGGCCCCGAGCCGGGTGTCGGTTGCGCCGGCCGCGGCGTCATCACCTCGATCAATTTCCTCGAGGAGAATGGCGCTTATGACGATGTCGATTATGTCTCCTATGACGTCCTCGGCGACGTGGTATGCGGCGGCTTCGCCATGCCGATCCGCGAAGGCAAGGCCCAGGAGATCTATATCGTCATGTCCGGCGAGATGATGGCGCTCTATGCCGCCAACAACATCGCCAAGGGCATCCTCAAATATGCCCATTCGGGCGGTGTGCGGCTGGGCGGGCTGATCTGCAATGAACGTCAAACCGACCGCGAACTCGATCTGGCCGAAGCACTGGCTGGCCGATTGAATTCCAAGCTCATCCACTTCGTGCCCCGCGACAACATCGTCCAACATGCCGAACTCAGGAAGATGTCGGTGATCCAGTACGCGCCGGACTCAAAGCAGGCAGGGGAATACCGCGCTCTGGCCGAGAAGATCCACGCCAATTCGGGCCAGGGTACGATCCCGACGCCGATCACCATGGAGGAGCTGGAGGAGATGCTGCTCGACTTCGGCATCATGAAGACCGACGAGCAGATGCTTGCCGAGCTTCACTCCAAGGAAGCGGCGAAGGCGGCGGCCCAGTAGTGACATTAGCGCTGCCATGAATCGGCGCGCCTTGCAGAGAACGGCGCCTATTCTTTGAGGCGTCACCCAACCTTGAAAGGGGGACTCATGAGCCGGGAATACGAGAATGACGGTGCTCTTCATGCGAAGCTTATCGAAGAGGTGCTGTCGCATTATCCCGACAAGGCGGCGAAGCGCCGCAAGAAGCACCTCAACGTCGCAAAGAGCGGCAACGAGGCTGGCGGGGAAAGCGAGGTCCTTTCCGAATGCGACGTCAAATCGAACATCAAGTCCATTCCCGGGGTGATGACGATTCGCGGCTGTGCATATGCTGGTTCGAAAGGCGTGGTGTGGGGGCCAGTCAAGGATATGGTCCATATCTCGCACGGCCCGGTCGGCTGCGGCCAATATTCTTGGTCGCAGCGCCGCAACTACTACGTCGGTACAACGGGCGTCGACACGTTCGGGACAATGCAGTTCACCTCCGATTTCCAGGAGAAGGACATCGTCTTCGGCGGCGACAAGAAGCTGGAACAGATCATTGACGAGATTGAAGTCTTGTTTCCGCTCAACAACGGCATCACCGTGCAGTCCGAATGCCCTATCGGCCTGATTGGCGATGACACCGAGGCCGTTTCTCGCAAAAAGACCAAGGAGTATGACAAGACGATCGTGCCGGTACGCTGCGAGGGCTTCCGCGGCGTCTCGCAGTCGCTTGGCCACCACATCGCCAATGATGCAATCCGGGATTGGGTCTTCGACAAAAAGGATGTCAAGTTCGAGGCCGGCCCCTACGACGTCAACGTCATCGGCGACTACAATATCGGCGGCGATGCCTGGGCCTCGCGCATACTGCTTGAGGAGATAGGGCTGCGCGTGGTTGGCAACTGGTCGGGTGACGCCACACTCGCAGAGATCGAGCGCGCCCCGAAGGCTAAGCTCAATCTTATCCACTGCTACCGGTCGATGAATTACATCTGTCGGCATATGGAGGAAAAGTATGGCGTCGCCTGGATGGAGTACAATTTCTTCGGTCCCTCCCAGATCGAAGCCTCTCTGCGCAACATAGCCAAGCATTTTGGGCCGGAAATCGAGGAGAAGACCGAAAAGGTCATTGCCAAGTACAGGCCGCTTGTTGATGCGGTCATCGCCAAGTACCTGTCGCGCCTGGAAGGAAATACCGTGATGCTCTATGTCGGCGGCCTGCGCCCCCGCCACGTCGTCACGGCCTACGAGGACCTCGGCATGGTCATCGTGGGCACCGGCTATGAATTCGCCCACAGCGACGACTATCAGCGCACCGGCCACTACGTGAAGAACGGCACGCTGATCTACGATGACGTGACCGGCTATGAGTTGGAGAAATTCATCGAAGGGATTCGCCCAAATCTGGTCGGCTCGGGAATCAAAGAAAAATACCCGGTGCAGAAGATGGGCATACCGTTCCGCCAGATGCATTCCTGGGATTATTCAGGCCCGTATCACGGCTACGACGGCTTTGCCATTTTCGCACGTGATGTGGATCTCGCCATTAACAACCCGGTCTGGGACCTATTCCACGCGCCTTGGAAAAGAAGCCGGGGCGATGAGCGGGCGATGGCTGCCGAATAAACATTTGCTTCAGCCCCAGTCTCCCACTGAGACGGTGAACTCCCGCGGCCTCTGATCCGCCGGAGCCTGGAACGTCTTGACGTCCTGAGCTGCCGTCCCGCGCAGCCAGATGCAAAAGAGGTAATCATCATGCCGCAGTCGGCTGAAAAAATTCTCGATCACGCTCCCCTGTTCCGCGAGCCGGAATACAGAAAGATGCTCGCTGAGAAGAAGCTAAACTTCGAATGTCCGCACCCCGATGAAATCGTTTCCGATCAGCGCGATTTCACCCAGACGTGGGAATACCGCGAAAAGAACCTCGCCCGCAAAGCGCTTGTCGTGAACCCGGCCAAGGCCTGCCAGCCGCTGGGTGCGGTATTCGCTGCCGCCGGCTTCGAGCGAACCATGTCCTTCGTCCACGGCAGCCAAGGTTGCGTCGCCTATTACCGCTCGCACCTGTCGCGCCATTTCAAGGAGCCTGCCGCGGCGGTCTCCTCCTCAATGACCGAGGATGCGGCGGTGTTTGGCGGCCTGAAGAACATGGTCGACGGGCTCGCCAACACCTACCAGCTCTACGACCCCAAGATGATTGCCGTGTCGACGACCTGTATGGCAGAGGTCATTGGCGACGACCTGCACAGCTTCATCCAGAACGCCAAGGACGAAGATTCAGTCCCGCGCGACTTCGACGTGCCCTTTGCCCACACCCCGGCCTTCGTTGGCAGTCATGTCGACGGCTATGACAACATGGTCAAAGGCATTTTGGAGCACTTCTGGAAAGGTCAGGAGCGTACGCAAATCGAAGGAACCATCAACATCATTCCGGGCTTCGACGGCTTCTGCGTCGGCAACAACCGGGAGCTCAAGCGCCTGCTCGATGTAATGGGCGTGTCCTATACATTGATCCAGGATGCCTCTGACCAGTTCGATACGCCTTCGGACGGTGAATACCGCATGTATGACGGGGGCACGAAGATCAACGAGGTGAAGAAGGCCCTCAACGCCGAGGCAACGCTTTCGCTGCAGCATCACAACACCCGAAAGACACTGGGCTATTGCGAGGAGGTCGGGCAGGCGACGGCCTCGTTCCACTATCCGCTCGGCGTTCAGGCGACGGACGAATTCCTGATGGAGGTCGCGGCGATTTCCGGCAAGGAGATTCCCGAGGCAATTCGCCTCGAGCGCGGCCGACTGGTAGACGCCATGGCGGACAGCCAATCCTGGCTGCATGGTAAGAAATACGCCATCTACGGTGATCCCGACTTCGTTCACGCAATGGCCCGCTTTGTCATGGAGACCGGCGGCGAGCCAACCCATTGCCTCGCCACCAATGGCACCTCGGCATGGGAAGCCGATTTGAAGAAGCTGCTAGCATCCTCGCCTTTCGGCAAGGCTGCCCAGGTTTGGGCGGGCAAGGACCTGTGGGCGCTGCGCTCGCTGCTCTTTACCGAGCCGGTGGACCTTTTGATCGGCAATTCCTACGGCAAGTACCTGGAGCGCGACACCGGAACGCCGCTGATCCGGCTGATGTTTCCGATCTTCGATCGGCACCATCATCACCGCTTTGCGCTCTTTGGCTACCAGGGCGCGTTGCGCGTGCTGACGACGATCCTCGACAAGATCTTCGACAAACTCGATCGCGAGACGAGCGAGACGGGTGTGACGGATTATTCCTATGACCTCACGCGCTAAGAGCCGTGGCCGGCTTTTCGCCGAGGCCATTCCTTGCCCAATGGACTGGGGAGGCTGAGCGATGTCCTCCCTCAGCGCCAAAATCAAGGACGCCTTCGATGAGCCCGCCTGCGATAAGAACCGTGGCAAAGATGCCAAGGCGCGCAAGGAGGGCTGCTCGAAGTCGCTGACACCAGGGGCGGCAGCCGGCGGCTGCGCCTTTGACGGAGCCAAGATCGTCCTGCAGCCGATCACCGACGTTGCGCATCTGGTCCATGCGCCGCTCGCCTGCGAGGGCAATTCTTGGGACAACCGTGGTGCGGTTTCGTCAGGGCCGACCTTGTGGCGGACAAGCTTCACGACCGACCTCACCGAACTCGACCTGGTGATGGGGCAGGGCGAGCGGAAACTCTTCAAGGCGATCCGCGAGATCAAGCACACATACGCGCCGCCGGCGATCTTCGTCTACTCAACTTGCGTAACGGCGCTGATCGGTGACGACATCGAGGCCGTGTGCAAACGCGCCACGGAAAAGTTCGGTTTGGCCGTGGTGCCGATCAATGCGCCTGGCCTGGCAGGCTCCAAGAACCTCGGCAACAAGCTCGCCGCCGAGGCGTTGCTCGATCATGTCATCGGCACGGTCGAACCCGACGACCCCGGGCCCTACGACATCAACATCCTTGGCGAATTCAACCTCTCGGGCGAATTCTGGCTTGTAAAGCCGCTCCTCGATCGGCTCGGCATCCGGGTGCGCGCCTGCATTCCCGGCGATGCGCGTTACCGCGACATTGCTTCCGCGCACCGCGCCCGGGCGGCAATGATCGTGTGCTCGACCGCGCTGATCAGTCTTGCCCGCAAGATGGAGGAGCGCTGGGACATCCCGTTCTTCGAGGGCTCCTTCTATGGCATCTCCGACACATCGCAAGCTCTTCGCAACCTTGTCAGGCTGCTGGTGAGGAAGGGCGCCGATCCGGAGATCCTCGAGCGCACGGAGACGCTGATCGCGCAGCAGGAGGCGATCGCGTGGAAGAAACTCGAATCCTACCGGCAAAGGCTCCAAGGCAAGCGCGTGCTGCTCAACACAGGCGGTGTGAAGTCCTGGTCGGTTGTCCGTGCGCTGATGGAGATCGGAATCGAGATCGTCGGCACCTCGGTCAAGAAATCTACGGTGCAGGACAAGGAGCGCATCAAACAAGTTCTCAAGCACGACAAGCATATGTTCGAATACATGGCTGCGCGCGAGCTGTACGCCATGCTCTCTGAACACAGGGCCGATATCATGCTGTCGGGCGGTCGCACGCAATTCATTGCGCTCAAGGCCAAGACGCCCTGGCTCGATATCAACCAGGAGCGCCAGCACCCTTATGCCGGCTATGCCGGCATGGTGGAACTCGTACGCCAGATCGACCTCGCCATTCACAATCCGGTCTGGTCTCAGGTGCGCCAGCCGGCCCCGTGGGATTGCCAGCCTGATCTAAAAGACGAACTGCCATGCACGAAGAAGGAGTCCGGGCACCTGTTCGATGAATTCGCCGGCGCGACGGCACACGAGTTCAGCGAGTGTTGAGGCGACCGATGGCCCGCATCCTTCCCCAGACCAAATCCGCGGCGGTGAACCCGCTGAAGTCGTCGCAGCCGCTGGGTGCCGCCTTTGCCTTTCTTGGGGTCGACGGCGCGATGCCGCTGTTCCACGGCAGCCAGGGATGCACAAGCTTCGCGCTCGTGCTCTTCGTACGGCACTTCAAAGAAACGATTCCATTGCAGACAACAGCGATGGATGAGGTGGCGACCATCCTCGGCGCTGCCGACCATCTTGAAGAAGCCATCCTCAACCTCAAGAACCGCACGAAGCCAAAGCTGATCGGGGTGTGCACGACCGCGCTGGTGGAGACGCGTGGCGAAGATTGCGCGAGTGATATTGCGAACATCAAGCTGAAGCACACGCAAGAGCTTGCGGGTACGGAGGTCGTGCTGGCCAACACGCCGGATTTTGACGGCGCGATCGAAGAGGGCTGGGCCAAGGCAGTCACCGCAATGATCAAAGGGATTACAGGCTCGGGCGAACGTGCGCGGCAGCCGAAGAAGATCGCGATCCTGCCCGGATGCAACCTCACTGTCGCCGACATCGAGCATATGCGTGACATGGTTGAAAGCTTTGGGCTCAAGCCGGTTATTCTGCCCGACATTTCAGGCTCGCTCGACGGTACGGTTCCTGACCGCTGGGTAGCGACCACATACGGCGGCACCAGCGTCGAAGACATTCGCGAGTTGGGCACGGCCATGCAATGCATCGCCATCGGTGAGCACATGCGCCGCCCGGCGAAAGCGCTGCACGGGTTGACCGGCGTGCCTTACGTGTTGTTCCAGTCACTGACTGGGCTGCAGGACACGGACCGCTTCGTGTCGCTGCTGTCTGCGATTTCGGGCGCGGCGGTACCGGCCCGCGTGCGCCGGCGCCGGGCGCAATTGCAGGACGCGATGCTCGACGGACATTTCCATTTCGGCGGCAAGAAAATTGCCATCGCTGCCGAACCAGACCAGCTGTTCCAACTTGCGACCTTCTTTGCTGGCCTCGGCTCCGAGATAGCCGCGGCCGTCACAACGACCGACAGGTCTAAAATTCTCGAGAAAGTCCCGGCGGTTTCGGTTCAGATCGGCGATCTCGGCGATCTGGAAAGTCTTGCCGTCGGTGCTGACCTGCTTGTCACGCATTCGCACGGGCGCCAAGCATCGGAGCGGCTCCGAATTCCGCTCATGCGCATCGGGTTCCCGGTCTTCGATCGACTAGGCAGCCAGCACAAGCTCGCAATTCTCTATCAGGGCACCCGCGACATGATCTTCGAGGTCGCCAGCATCTTCCAGGCCAACCAACACGCGCCCACTCCTGAGGCGCTTGATCCACTCCGTAATCGAGAAATATCACGATGAACGCTGTTCGCCGCCTCTCGCTGGTCAGTAGTGAGGTTTTCGCCCCGATGCCTGAACGACGTAAGGGCGCATTGCGCGTTGCGATCGCCACTCAGGACATGCAGGACCTCAACGCCCATTTCGGGTCGGCCAGGCGCTTTGCTGTCTACGACGTGACGCGCGAGGAATGGAATCTCGTAGAAGCCGTGGCCTTCGATGACGTGTCCGATGAAAGCGGGGAGCATCGGGCCGAGCGCGATGATCGCATCACGCCAAAGGTGGATGCGCTCAAGGGCTGTCAGATCCTGTTTTGTCTGGCAATTGGCGGCCCTTCGGCAGCCAAGCTTGTCGCGGCAAAAATCCACCCGATCAAAGTGGCGGAGCCCCAATCGATCCCACAGGTGCTCTTGCGCACGCAGATGATGCTCAGGACGTGTCCTCCGCCTTGGCTGCGCAAGGTGCTGGCGCGAGCGGGCATTGCCGAAAAGAAACCGTCCTTCGAGGACGAGGACTGAAAAGAGGAGGACGCCAATGCCTGACCCCGCAATCCCCCCAGCTGTCGCCGAAGACGAGGCGGCTCTTTGCACCCCGTTCGTCAAATGCCTCGTGCGGCTGATCCGTTCTCAGGATTCCTATGGCTCGTGGGAACGCAAAGCGGACGCTGAGCTGCTGGGCGACTTCATCATTACCAAGGAACAGCGCCGAGGGATCCCAATCATCGGAGATCCCGATCCCGACGTGCTGTGGAGGCTCGACAAGTACTACGCCGCCATCGGGCTTGCGATCGAGGAGCGCTGCGGCCTTATGGCATCGCCGATGATCCAGGTGAGCCATGAGGGTTTTGGTCGGGTGCTTTTCACGACCGGACGGCTGGTCGTTTTGTCCAAAACGCTGCGCGATGTCCACCGGTTTGGCTTCGAGACGCTCCTGAAGCTCGCCACGGCCGGTACGAAGCTGGTCGACGATGCGATTTCAGTCATCGAAACCTTTCCCCACGTGGCGCTGGCATGATGGGCGCGATTTTCGAGAAAGGCCATCATGACGGACCCGAGAAACTATGTTGGCCAGTCCCCTCGATCCAGGGACTCGAGGCCGACCAGGTTGTTGGGGTATCGCCGATGAAGAAGCCGCTGGTCCTGATCTGCTCGCAAGATGCCGAGTTCTATCTGCTCTACAGCCACATACTGGAGGTTGACGGTTTCAGCAGTGAGACGGCAGACGGCGCGAAGGCTGCGCTGGCCTTGGCCGAACAACGGGAGCTTCAGGCCGTAGTGCTGGATTGCGACCCAGCCAGCATAAACGGGTCCGCAATTTGCGCCCACCTCAAGCGGGAACCGCGCACCACCGACCTGCCTATCATCGCCCTGATCGCGCCTGGCGCCGAGCACCAGCACCTCGATCTCTTGAAGGCAGGCGTTGAGAGCTTTGTGCGGCCGGTGGCTCCGGCCAAGCTGCTCGACTGCCTGCGGGCGAGGCTCGGGCTGACCAAGCGTGGTCCGAACGGGGTTGAAAACGACAGTTGGATTTGTTGTGGAGGCCTGGAGATGAAGCTCGATGCCCATCGGGTTCGCGGTAATGGCCACGACATCCATCTCGGACGGATCGATTTCAACGTGCTGCGGCTTATGATTGAGGCCCCCGGCAAGGTCTTCAGCCGGGACGAGCTTATCGGGGCGGCCTGGCTGCCCAACATTCATGTCGGTGCACGCACCGTCGATGTCCATATCAGCCGAATCAGGAGGGCGCTGAAAACGGCCTTGCCCGGCAGCGTCATTCGCACCGTCAGGTCGGCCGGCTACTCGCTCGAGAAGCCGGACGACTGAAATCGGTGATCGAACGTGGTGCCGCTCTCTCTTCCTCCTGAGAGCGGTGTTGCCGCTTTGAGGCGCTCCTAACGAAGACCAGGAGAAGCAGGCAAATGGAATTTAAAAGCATATTCAGTGTGACGGGTGCTGATCATTCTGATGAGGACCTCACAACAGCTGCCGGACTGTGTGCCGAGGTCGGCGCGCACCTATCGGTACTCATTATACCGCCTCCATTGCTCTTGATGTCGTCTCCGCCCCCCGAATGGAATACAGGACGTGCACAGGCAATTGCAGTACCGAACTATCGATTTCAGCAAATCGAGAAATTTTCACAGGACGTGACCAGAATGGAAAGACGGTCCGCGGATATCCTCAAAAGGCTGAAAGCTATGTCGCTTTCCTGTGACGTTGACACCGACTATTGCGATCCGGCTAGCCTCGGTGAAGTGGCACGACAGCGGGCGCTCTGCGCTGACCTGACGATCGTTGGAGGAGACCTCCTCAACGATGAGACTCTCGGACCTCCTGTTGTCAACGGCTGCTTGTTCGATAGCGGAAAGCCGGTGCTCATCGTGCCGAAGGGCGTTAAGGCGACGCTGTCGCCTCGACGCGTGCTGGTCGGCTGGGATTCGCGTGTAGAGGCCTCGCGTGCGGTTCGGGAAGCTCTTAGTATCCTATCCGCTGCCAAGGAAGTCTGTGTCGCTATGGTCGATCCAAAGGCGCAAAACAACGGGAAAGGCGCGCAGTCTGGAGCTGACATCGCTGCCTATCTTACTCGGCACGGTGCTCGGGTCTCCGTTGACCTGCTTAAGAGCGCCGGCAAATCGGCGGGCACAGTGCTGACCCAGCACGCGAACGACATCTGTGCTGACATGATGGTTATGGGTGCTTATGGCAGCCGTGGGCTGCGTGAGCGGATTTTCGGCGGTCCGCCGAGCTGGAGCTTTGGGAAGACCACATTGCCGCTGTTTTTGGCTCGCTGATCAGCTCCGTAGGAACACCGATCAGGTCGTAGGACCGCCAACCAGTCCGAAGTCGTCGTCGGTTACCGGTCGGATTGCGGAGACATGGCTGGATCCGCGAACATCTTGCGACGCTTGTCAGAGCCAAACCGGACGCCTCGACTGCTTCACGACGCTCTCGTGAACCAACTCGTGCGAGATCGTCCGCAACGGGCAGTAAAGACGAACGGCTGCAGCAGACCGCAGCCAAGCCACAGGGCGGGTGTACCAGGAGACCCCGCCTCGTGCGCGAACCCTGTTGGAAGGCCCCTTATCAGTACCCGGACGCGCGTCAAATCGGCGGCTGTCCCTGTCAGCCTGCGGTGTGCAAGGGCCGCTGCCGCGGAGCTTCCCCTGCCCGATCGTCGGGCGTGCGACAATGTCGGATTCCAGACGAGCTGGAACTGCGCGAACTCGTTGGTTTGACAGGTCTTTATCCGGCACGCCGCATGCATGGGAGTCTCCGAAAGCATTAAGAGCCGTTATCCATGGTTACGCCCCTCGAAAGAAAGAGCCGCTTCCGTCGTGGCAGGGAAACAGCCACTCCTGGGGTGGAGGCCGGCGCTAGAAGCCGCCGTAAGATCCGGAAGAGCCGCGCGACAGCATCACACACTTTCCTTCTGCTCTTGGGTTCGGATCACGCCGCGCCGCTGTCGATGCCGCCGACATTGAGCCCAAGACCTGGAAGGCGGCACACGCTTTTGCTGTCCTCTCAGTCGGGACCGCGGCTCAAGCATGCCTGTGAGGTTCGCATTGCTCAATGCCCGGCAATCGACGTCAACATGCCGCTGAGTTGGAAAACACTCCTAGAGGAGTAAGGATAAGTGGACCTCTTTTGTATTGGTGTGGGTGCTGGACCATCTAATTTGAGCCTTGCGTGTCAGATACAGGAAGAGATTGCGCAAGGGGCACTGTTCCTGGACCGGGAGGTCGATTTCCGAGGACATCCAGGCAGCGCTTTCGATTGCGCGGAGCTCCAGGTCGGCCACTTCCAGGATCTGGTTACTCTGGTCAATCCGCGATCAGCCTACACATTCGTAAACTACCTCCACGAGAACGGGCGTCTTTACAATTTCCTCAATGCGCAATTTCACGGGGTGCTTAGAGCCGAGTTCGCCCAATATCTCAACTGGGCGTTCCAGAAGAATCCGCTTGTCCGTGGCGGCGAGGCCGTTCGCGAAATCCGCTTTGACGGCGAGTTTCGCGTGCGGACGGACAACGCGGTCCTTGATGCAAGAAACCTCGTCATCGACATAGGCAAGCAGGCGCAAATTCCGCCTCAGTTTCATGGCTGGACTGGACCCAACCTGTTCCACTCATCTGAGTTGGCCCACATCAATCCTGAGGTGCAAAAAAAGCATGTCTGCGTTGTTGGCGGCGGACAGTCGGGAGCCGAGCTGCTACTGCACCTTGTCGGCCGGCCGAAAGAACGGCGGCCCGCGGCGATCACATGGGTCTTGACGCGCGAGATGCCTTTCGACGACCACGCGTTCACAAACGGGCTGTTCACGCCATGCTTCTCGGATCGTTTTGCTGCGATGAGCGAGGTGCATCGACAGCTGTTCCTGCGGCGTTTCGCGCTTGCCTCCGAGGGCATTTCAGAAAGCAAGTTGCGCGCGGTCTATCAGGCGCTCTACCACCACGCCTTTCTCGAGCCACACCAATGCGAGATCACATTGCGGCCAAGTTGCAACGTGTCGCGCTGCATCAATGCCGGAGCAGGGCACAGGCTCACGCTGCAACGCGGCTTGGACAACATCGGAGAAGTAACCGCCGATATCGTCATCCTGGCCACCGGGTACGAGAAACCGCTGCCGGGTTTCCTAGAACCGATCGCAGATCGCCTCGAACAGATCGGCAATGAGCTCGCCATCGGCGAGGATTTTTCGGTGTACTGGGACGGACCGCGAGACCGACGCCTTTTCGTTCAGAACGCCTGCCTTGGACAGCGCGGGCTGGCTGATCCGAACTTTGGGCTGCTGGCCTGGCGAGCGCGCCGCATCCTTGACAGCCTTCTGCGGCGCGCGCCATGCGCCAATCCCGAGCATCTAGGGTTCATCAACCGTCCCTTGACGGAGTGCTGGCCCGACCTCGGAGTCGAACAAATGGGCAGCGGGATATGATTCGTCGATATTGATGATCGGCGGTGGCATTCAGGAAAGATTTCCGCCTCTGGCGGCAAAAGCGGGACGAGCAATATTCCTACGGCGTCAGATCGCTCTGCTCGCGCTTGAGCAAGGTAGCGTCGCGCGACTCCTGCTTGGCGTGAAACAGCAAAGGGCATTCAATCACGATGCAGCTTTACGTGCTGTCGGGCTCAACGCCACGTGGATCGAGCCCAACGCCGCCGTTGGCAACCGCGACGCGAATTATGACGCCGGGCCACATGCGGCGGTGGCTGCAAGGGTACCGAGCCTCTCCCGCACTTTCGACCCCATCGCCGAAGTGCGACTACTCCAGGACGCCGAAGCCGGTCTTATCGCCAGCGGGCCAGCCAAACTCTCACCTTCCTAAACGGCAGCCGCTAAGGTGAGCCGTCGAAAGCCGACATTCAGGTTAACGTCAGCTGGCCGTGTTAGGGCTCGCTTATTCAAGGCGGTACCGGCGCTTGCCGAAGCTAAGAAGGGTTGGCATGCCCTTTGCCGTGCTTGATGTGCGGCAACACGGTGAGAGCTCCGCTGAAGCAAGCGAGAGGGAGCAATGCCCTCGAGACCGTGTCCGATTTTGACTGGAAAATATTCCGCGACAAAAGAGACGAAAGGTGTGGAATGACTTTGGACACCAAGATGGAACTGCGTATGGGGTCCCCGGCTCCTGCGCTGAAAGTGGAGAACTGGCTGCGTGGCGAGCCCCTCACGAGCCTTCGGCCCGGCAAGGTCTACCTCGTTGAATTTTGGGCGACTTGGTGCCGACCATGTGTCCACGCCATGCCCCATTTGATCGAACTGCAGGAGAAATATAAAGACAGCGGATTTGAGATTATCGGAGTCGCAGCTTGCGAAAAGGCTGCAACCGCGGACGAAGCGCGGACCAACGTGGATGCCTGGCTGACCGAGAAGTTCCCGAATCTGAATTATCGGACAGCGTTCGATTGCACTGGCGAAATGAAAAAGCTCTGGCTGGAACCCAGCTCTTCGTTCGGGATTCCCACCTCGTTCGTGGTCGACCGCGACGGCCACATCGCTTATATCGGCCACCCGGCACCTCTCGATGACGTTTTGCCGAAAGTCCTTAACGGCAGCTGGCGCAGCAGCTATGAAGCGAAAGCCGTCGATGCAAAGCGAATCTCGCGTGTGCGCGAATCGTCGCTGAGTCAGCCGATATACGCCAAACTTGGGCCGGCGATGCAGGACGAGGATTGGGCAGCGGCACTATTG
>NZ_RZQG01000139.1:0-9839 GCF_003998635.1 Mesorhizobium sp. M7D.F.Ca.US.004.03.1.1 | reverse complement strand
ATGTCTGGCTGACCATCGTCTGGGTCGCCTACCTCATTCTGTTCCTTGGCACGATCCTGAAGCGCAAGGAACCGCATATCTACGTGGCCAACTGGTTCTACCTGTCGTTCATCGTGACCATCGCGATGCTGCATGTGGTCAACAACCTGTCCATACCAGTCTCGTTCCCGGGCTCCAAGAGCTACTCCGCCTTTTCAGGGGTCCAGGACGCCTTGACGCAATGGTGGTACGGCCACAACGCGGTCGGCTTCTTTCTCACCGCCGGCTTCCTCGGCATGATGTATTATTTCGTGCCCAAGCAGGCGAACCGGCCAGTCTATTCGTACCGGCTGTCGATCGTCCATTTCTGGGCTATCATCTTTCTCTACATCTGGGCCGGGCCGCATCACCTGCACTACACCGCCTTGCCCGATTGGGCGCAGACGCTCGGCATGGTGTTCTCGATCATGCTGTGGATGCCGTCCTGGGGCGGCATGATCAACGGCCTGATGACGCTGTCCGGCGCCTGGGACAAGCTGCGCACCGATCCGATCATCCGCATGATGGTGATGGCCGTCGCCTTCTATGGCATGTCGACCTTCGAAGGCCCCATCATGGCGATCCGGGCGGTCAATTCGCTGTCGCATTATACCGACTGGACCATCGGGCACGTCCATTCGGGTGCGCTCGGCTGGGTCGGCATGATCTCGTTCGGCGCGATCTACTACATGGTCCCGAAGCTCTGGAACCGTCAACGGCTCTACTCGCTGAGGCTCGTCACCTGGCACTTCTGGCTGGCGACACTCGGGATCGTCGTCTACGCCGCGGTGATGTGGGTGTCCGGCATCATGCAGGGCCTGATGTGGCGCGAATATGGCGAGCAGGGCTTCCTGGTCTACTCCTTCGCCGAAACCGTCGCCGCCATGCACCCCTACTATGTCCTGCGCGCCATCGGCGGCGCCATGTACCTCTCCGGCGCCCTGATCATGGCCTGGAACATCACCAGGACCATCCTCGGCCACCAGCGCGAGGAGGAGCCGATGCCGAGCCCCGTCGCCATCCGACCTGCGCGATCAGGAGCCAGGTAATGGGCTTGATGGACAAACACGCAATCATCGAGAAGAACGCCACGCTTCTTCTCGTTGGCTCGCTGCTCGTGGTGACGGTCGGCGGCATCGTCGAGATCGCGCCTCTCTTCTATCTCGACAACACGATCGAGAAGGTGGAAGGCATGCGCCCCTATTCGCCGCTCGAACTTGTCGGGCGCAACATCTATATGCGCGAGGGCTGCTACCTCTGTCATAGCCAGATGATCAGGCCGTTCCGCGACGAAGTTGAGCGCTATGGCCACTACAGCCTGGCTGCCGAGTCCATGTACGATCACCCCTTCCAGTGGGGATCGAAGCGCACCGGGCCGGATCTCGCCAGAGTTGGCGACCGCTACTCGAATGCATGGCATGTCGCGCATCTTACCGACCCGCGCTCGGTGGTGCCGGAATCGATCATGCCGAGCTATGGGTTCCTGAAAGACACGCCGATCGACGTGAAGGATTTCTCGACGCATCTGGTCGCCAACAGGCTTGTAGCCGTCCCTTACACCGATGACATGATCGCCCACGCCAATGCGGATCTGGCGGCGCAGGCCGATCCCAATGCCGACACATCAGGCCTTGAGGCGCGTTACCCAAAAGCCAAGATCGGCGACTTCGACGGCAACCCGCAACAGGTCACCGAAATGGATGCCCTGCTCGCCTACCTGCAGATGCTTGGCACACTGGTCGACTTCAAAAATTACGACGAAGCCGCCGGCTACCGCTGAGGAGAACGCTGATGACCTACAATTTGATGCGGGCGTTTGCCGACAGCTGGGGCCTGGTTGCGATGGCGCTGTTCTTCGTGGGGTGCATCGCCTTTGCCCTACGCCCCGGCAGCCGAAGGCTGGCCGACGAAGCGGCCCGCATTCCGCTCGAGGACGAGTGATCATGAGCGACGAGCATATCGATGAAATCTCTGGCGTCTCGACCACCGGCCACGAATGGGATGGTATCCGGGAGCTGAACAACCCGCTTCCCAGATGGTGGGTTATCACTTTTTACGTCACCATTGTCTGGGCGATAGGCTACACCATTGCCTATCCAGCATGGCCTCTGTTGCACTCGGCGACAACGGGTGTGCTCGGCTATTCCAGCCGCAACGAGGTCAGGAACGAGCTGACCGCGGCTGAGGCCGCCAAGGGCAAATATATCTCGGCGGTGGAGTCCAAGAGCGTCTCGGAAATCGCCGCGGACGACGGCCTGCGCGAATTCGCAATCGCCGCCGGTGGCGCCGCTTTCAAGGTCAATTGCGTACAATGTCATGGCTCCGGCGCCCAGGGTTCCAAGGGCTTTCCCAATCTCAACGACGACGACTGGCTGTGGGGCGGCAAGGCCGAGCAGATCCAGCAGACGATTACGCACGGCATCCGCTTCGCATCCGATCCGGACACGCGCCTGTCGGAAATGCCGGCCTTCGGCGACATCATTACCGCCGACCAGATCGCACAAGTCAGCGCCTACGTGGCCAGCCTTTCCGGCAAGGTCCGCGATGCAAGTCTGATCCAACCCGGCGCCAAGGTCTTTGCCGAGAATTGCGTGGCCTGTCACGGCGACAATGCAAAAGGCAACAGGGAATTCGGCGCCCCCGACCTGACCGATGCGATCTGGCTCTATGGATCCGGTGAGACAGCCATCGCCGCACAGGTCCGTGCGCCAAAACAGGGCGTCATGCCGGCCTGGGTTGGCCGTCTCGGCGAGATCAAGGTCAAGGAACTTGCAGTTTATGTCCATTCGCTTGGCGGCGGAGAATAGGAATGGAAGGTCCTATTCTTCGGTCCCCCCTGCCAAGCGGACGAGGCCCGGCGTGAGCCGGGCCTCGACACCATCCCTAATGCGATCTGCACAACCCGGCAAGGCTATCCTACGGCGAGGCTTTACGACAGGTGCCCCTGACATTGGCTGGGAAAGTGGAGTTGCACATGCGTGACAAGACGCAGTTGACAGGGCTCGAAACAGAAACTGTCAATTCCGCCAAAACCCGCAAGCCGCTTTATGCCGCGCGTCAAAAGATCTTTCCGAAGCGCGCCTCGGGCAACTTTCGTCGCTTCAAATGGCTGGTGATGACGATCACACTTGGCATCTATTACCTGGCTGCGTGGCTGCCTTGGGCTCGCGGTCCATTTGCCCCGGACCAGGCAGTCCTGCTCGATCTCGCGAACCGGCGCTTCTACTTCTTCTTCATCGAGATATGGCCCCAGGAATTCTTCTATGTGGCCGGCCTCCTGGTCATGGCGGGCGTCGGTCTTTTCCTGATCACCTCGACTGTCGGCCGTGCCTGGTGCGGCTATGCATGCCCTCAGACGGTGTGGGTCGATCTGTTCCTCGTCGTCGAACGTGCGATAGAGGGCGACCGTAACGCTCGCATGAAACTCGATGCAGGCCCCTGGACCGCCCGCAAGCTGATGCTGCGCTTATCGAAGCACGCCGTCTGGCTGGTCATCGGTGCGGCGACCGGCGGCGCCTGGATTTTCTATTTTGCCGATGCGCCGACGCTGGTTGGCGAACTCTTCACCGGCACCGCGCCACCCGTCGCCTACATCACTGTCGCCGTGCTGACGGCTACCACCTACACGTTCGGCGGTCTGATGCGCGAGCAGGTCTGCACCTACATGTGCCCATGGCCGCGCATCCAGGCAGCGATGCTCGACGAAAGTTCTCTCACCGTCACCTACAATGACTGGCGCGGCGAACCGCGTTCTCGCCACGCCAAGAAGGTCCTTGCCGCAGGGCTGCCGGTCGGTGACTGCGTCGACTGCAATGCCTGCGTCGCGGTCTGCCCGATGGGGATCGACATCCGCGATGGCCAGCAGATGGAATGCATCACCTGCGCGCTGTGCATAGACGCCTGCGACGGGGTCATGGACAAGCTCGGCAAGGAGCGCGGGCTGATCTCCTATGCGACACTGTCCGACTACAACGCCAACATGATGCTGGCGACCGCGGGCGGCTCCAGTTCAGTCAACCCGTCGCAGGTCAGGACCGCTGATGGCCTGTTCTCCGACAAGGTGGCGCATTTCCATATCCGCAAGATCTTTCGGCCACGCACCTACGTCTACATGGGTATCTGGTCGCTGATCGGCCTGGGTCTGCTCTATTCGCTGCTGACGCGCGATCGGCTCGAAGTCAACGTGCTGCATGATCGCAATCCGCAATTTGTCACGCTGTCCGACGGCTCGATCCGCAACGGCTACACCGTCAAGCTGCTCAACATGATCCCCGAGCCAAGGACGATCGTTGTCGCGATTCAAGGCTTGCAGGGCGCCGAGATGAGCGTGGTCGGCGACGACATCCCGGAAGGCCGTTCTTTTGCCATTCCGGTCGAACCCGACCGCCTGAAAATGCTGAAGGTCTTCGTGCGCCAGCCGGCGGATCAAATCCAGGGCACAGCGCAGACCTTCAAGTTCCGTGTCGAGGACAAGGCGAGCTTCGAGGCGGACGAATACACCGCCACCTTCAACGCGCCGGAGACTGCCAGATGAGCGCCAGAACTCAAAAAACCCGCGAATTCACAGGCAGGCACATGCTGTTCACCATCCTTGCCTTCTTCGGCGTGGTCATCGCGGTCAATCTGACGATGGCCACGCTCGCCAACACGAGCTGGACCGGCCTTGTCGTCGAAAACACCTATGTGGCGAGCCAGCAATTCAACAAGAAGGCCGAGGAGGGTCGCGCGCAGGCAGCACTTGGCTGGACCGGCAAGCTGACCATCGCATGGGGCGAGGTCCGCTACAGCCTCACCGATGCCGCCGGCAAGCCGGTTCCCTTGCATGGCGTCAAGGTGCTGTTTCGCCATCCCGCATACGAGAAAGAGGACAAGTCCGTCACGCTCGCCCTCGCCTCTGGCCAGGAATTCGCCGCGCAGCACATGCCGAAGGATGGCGTCTGGATTGTCGAAGTCGACGCCGATGCCGGTCTGGATAAACCGTATCGCGACGTCCGCAGGATCATGATTTCCAATGGAGCGCTGCAATGAGTTGTTGTGCACCGGGCGCCGAAATGGCGCTTGATCTGGTCAACACCGCATCGGTCCTGCCGTCCAGCCAGGAAATCAGGCTGGCGAGCAGATCGCTTGGCGATGATCTCCGCCAGACCGATCTTTCAGTCCCTGCGGTTCATTGCGCGGCCTGCATCCAGGCGATCGAGACAGCACTGGGAAAGCTCGATCAAGTCGAGAGTGCTCGTGTCAACCTGTCCACGAAGCGGGTCGTGGTCCGCTGGCGTGGGAGCCAAGTACCACCATTCGTCGCCGCGCTGGGACGGCTGGGTTACGAGGCGCATCTGTTCGACCCTGAAGTCGATAACAAGGACAAGACGCTTTCGGAACTGATCCGCGCCGTTGCTGTCGCCGGCTTTGCGGCGGGCAATATCATGCTGCTTTCAGTCTCGGTCTGGTCCGGCGCCGAAGGCGCAACGCGGGACCTGTTTCATTGGGTCTCGGCGCTGATCGCGATCCCGGCACTGGCCTTCGCCGGCGGCATCTTCTTCCGCTCGGCCTGGAATGCGCTGCGTCACGGCCGCATGAACATGGATGTGCCGATCGCGGTCGGGGTGTCCCTCGCCTACGCCATGAGTCTCTATGAGACGATCAACCACGGCGATCACGCCTATTTCGACGCGTCGGTATCGCTGCTGTTTTTCCTGTTGATCGGTCGCACGTTGGATCACGTGATGCGCGAACGTGCCCGGACCGCCGTGAAAGGCCTGTCCCAGTTGGCCGCACGTGGCGCCATGGTGCTGCGCAACGACGGCGCACGCGACTATCTGCCGGTTGGCGAGATCGAACCCGGCATGCTGCTGTTGATCGCGGCGGGCGAAAGGATCCCCGTCGACGGCAAGATCATTCAAGGGGCCTCGGATCTGGACTGCTCGTTGGTTTCCGGCGAGAGCACGCCTCGAAACGTGGCGGCAGGCGAAGCCGTGCAGGCCGGTGTCCTCAATCTCACCGGCCCGCTGACGATTGAGGCGGCAGCGGCCGCGAAAGATTCGTTTCTGGCGGAAATGGTTCGGCTCATGGAAGCCGCAGAGGGCGGCCGCGCGCATTATCGCCGGATCGCCGATCGCGTTTCGGCGCTCTATGCCCCGGTGGTTCATCTCACAGCCTTCGCGACGTTCCTTGGCTGGATGGCGGCGACTGGCGACTGGCACCGGGCGATAACCATCGCCATTGCCGTTCTCATCATCACATGCCCGTGCGCGCTCGGCCTCGCCGTGCCGATCGTGCAGGTGGTCGCGGCGCGGCGCCTGTTCGAGAACGGCATCATGGTCAAGGACGGTTCGGCCATGGAGCGCCTGGCGACGATTGATACAGCGGTGTTCGACAAGACCGGAACGCTCACGCTTGGACAGCCCCGGCTCATCAATGCGTCAGCGATCGATCCGACCATGCTGGCAATCGCGGCCGACATGGCTGCGCACTCGCGTCACCCGTTTTCAAAGGCCATAGCCGGTTTTGCCCGCCTTGGCGGGCAGCACAAATTCGATGCCGTCACTGAGCATCCGGGGTTCGGAATCGAAGCCACTGTCGCCGGAAGTATCTGGCGGCTGGGTCGACGCGGATGGGCTGGATGGAAGGCCCGGACCGGCGGCGAAGGCAAACATGGCTATGGCGGAACGGTGTTGACAAAAGACGGGTTCATTGTCGCCACCTTCAATTTTGAGGACGCTCTGCGCGCCGACGCCAAGGCGGCGATCGGGCAATTGAATGATGCTGGGGTGTCGGTGCAAATGCTGTCGGGCGATACCGCGGGCGCCTGCGGCGAAGTTGCAGAAATGCTGGGTGTCGACGACTTCGTTCCGTGCCTGCTGCCGTCCGGTAAGGTCGAATGCATCGAGACCCTGGCGAAAGACGGACACAAGGTTCTGATGGTTGGCGACGGCCTCAACGACACGCCGGCGCTGAGCGCGGCGTATGTCTCGATCGCACCGGCCACCGCCGCCGACATTGGCCGCAATGCGGCCGACTTCGTGTTCCTGCGCGAAAGCCTTCTGGCAGTGCCTCTCGCGCTGGACGTCTCGCGCAAGGCGGGACACCTGATACGCCAGAACATCGCGATTGCGATCGTCTATAATGCCGTCGCCGTGCCGATCGCCATCCTGGGCCACGTCACGCCTCTTATCGCAGCGATTGCCATGTCCGCTTCTTCGCTGCTTGTGATCGGAAATGCGTTGCGTCTGCAGAGTTCCATACCAAATTCGCCAGCGAAAGATGTGCGGCGCGACAGCCGTTCCGACATCACCAGATTGGCCCGATTCTCATGACGACCCTTGCCTACCTCATACCTGTGGCCCTCTTCCTTGGTGCGCTTGGCTTGGGGGGCTTCCTGTGGGCTTTGAAGAGTGGCCAGTATGAAGATCTCGACGGCGCCGCCGAGCGGATCCTTATCGATCGAGAAGACAAGCTGGATCAGTGATCGAAAGCCAAGTAGCCGATAATGGCGGTGGGCAGAAAACTACACCGCCGCATGTCCCTGGCTGGAATAATCCCAAAAAGCTCGAATAACGCGAAACATTGCCGTGTCCGAAGCTGCAGCTTGCCTGGATTTAACTCTTTCAATTTGCGCCAGCGCAAAGAAACGCTGCGTCAGCTCAGGTAAATTCTATTCATCCGCAACGGTTGAGAGATAGGAGACTGACATGATCACGCGACGTGAAGCTCTGTTCGGGGCAGCGATTGGCGCTGCCGCCGTGGCAGCACTGCCCGCATTTTCAGCAACTGTGACAAAGGCGGACATTCGAGGGCTCGCGCGCGAAAAGATCGCGCTTGTGGCACCGCCGTTTGTGCATCCGCACGATCAGGTCGCCAAGGGTGGACCCAAGATCGTCGAGTTCACCATCACGATCGAGGAAAAGCCTCTTGTCATCGACGCCGACGGCACGACGCTCAATGCGATGACCTACAACGGCTCGATCCCCGGCCCGCTGATGGTCGTGCATCAGGACGACTATCTCGAGCTGACGCTCATCAATCCAGACACCAACTCCCTCGCCCACAACATCGACTTCCACGCCGCAACAGGCGGGCTGGGTGGCGGTGGCCTCACCCTGATCAATCCCGGCGAACAGGTGACCTTGCGCTTCAAGGCGACGCGAACGGGAACGTTCGTCTATCACTGTGCACCTGGTGGCGCGATGATCCCTTGGCATGTCGTCTCCGGCATGAGCGGCGCCATCATGGTGCTGCCGCGCGACGGGCTCAGGAACGACAGGGGCGAACCGGTCAAATACGACAAGATCTTCTATATCGGCGAGAGCGACTTCTATATCCCGCGCGATGAGAAGGGCAATTTCAAGAGTTACGAATCGGCCGGTGACGGATACGACGATATCGTCAAGGTCATGCGCGGGCTGATCCCGACGCATGTCGTGTTTAACGGCAAGGTCGGATCCCTGACCGGTGACAACGCCATGAAGGCGAAAGTCGGCGAGACCGTGTTGATCGTCCACTCACAGGCCAACCGCGATACCCGGCCTCACCTGATCGGTGGACACGGCGACTATGTCTGGGAACAGGGCAAGTTCGCCAATCCGCCTGCCAAGGATCTGGAGACCTGGTTCATCCGTGGCGGCTCGGCGGGCTCGGCGCTCTATACCTTCCTGCAGCCAGGCATCTACGCCTACGTCAATCACAATCTGATCGAGGCCGTGGAACTCGGAGCGACCGCTCACTTCATGGTCGAAGGCCAGTGGAATGATGATCTGATGACGCAGGTCGAGGCGCCCAAACCCATAGCCACCAACTGACGGCACTCCAAAATGCCCGGACGGCGTCGCTGTCCGGGCATGGACAAAAGCCATGTCTCCTTTCATCCTGAAGGTTCTGCCGGTCGCCCTGGCCGCCGCTGCTGTTCCGGTAGGTCTCTCGTTACAGGCGGTCTTCGGGGATCGACAACCCCACCCCGTCGCCATGACAGTTGTCTTGCTTTCCGGTTCGATCATCTATCCGACTCCGGGCGAGTTCCTGAAAGAGGGACGCCCGCAAGGCAATCCCCGCATCGAGCGGCAACTCAGCAGACCTCTCGAAATCATGGCCTACCAGGTTGGCGCGGCCGACTATGCGGACTGCGTGTCGGCTGGCGCCTGTCAGCCGGCACAGGAGACGCGCGCGATCCCGCGCAATGCTCCCGTCACCGGAGTGAGCTATCTCGATGCGAATGCCTATGCCCGGTGGTATTCGCAAGTGACCGGCGGCCAATGGCGGCTGCCATCCGACGATGAGTGGGCCTTTGCCGCGGCGGAGCGGTTCGCAGGCGAATTCGAGGGTGTCGAAAACGACGCCAACAACCCCGCCAGACGTTGGCTCACCAGCTACAAGGCCGAGGTGGACCTCAATCGCAAACCGGACCCGATGCCCAAGAGCCGTGGCTCGTTTGGTTTCAATTCCCTGGGCCTCGCCGACTTTTCCGGCAACGTCTGGGAGTGGACTTCGACCTGCTATGTCCGCACCACGTTGGCTACGGATGGAAGTGGTGTTGCGAGCTCGGTCGACAATTGCGGCGTCCACGTGCTTGAAGGGCTTCACAGAGCCTACATGTCGAACTTTGTCAGTGACGGGAAAAGCGGAGGCTGTGCCGTTGGCACGCCTCCCGACAATCTGGGATTCAGATTGGTCCGGGACCATTCGGGATGGGCAAGCCGGATCCTTGGGTGGCTTGGCATCGTCTGAAAAGCAGGAATAGCGGACCACGTCCTCTCGACTGTCGCGAGCCCGCCCGTCGCCCTTCCCTCGCCTCACTGTGCCTTGGGTGTCGTCAACGCGGTTCCGTGGAT
>NZ_RZQG01001399.1:0-1072 GCF_003998635.1 Mesorhizobium sp. M7D.F.Ca.US.004.03.1.1 | reverse complement strand
CACTTCGAAGGTCGCGCGGATGTGGTCGGCAACCGCCTTGACCGGCGCGCTGGCGTCCGGCGCCACCACCATCGCCAGATTGTAGGTGCCGATGTCGGGCATGCCGTCCTTCGGGCAGAGTTCGACCATGTCGTTGCCGAGGAACGACTTCGGCAGCGGCGCCACCGCGAGATCGGACATGATCGCAGCGCGCTGGCCGGCCGTGTGCGCGCTCATATAGGCGATGCGATAATTGCGGCCTTCGCGGCCAAGCGCATCGAGCGCTCCGGCGCGCCAGGCGCAGCCCTCTTCCCACAGCGATACCGGCAAAGGCTCGCGCAGATGCGCGCAGCCGCCCTTGGCGCCGGCCCAGACGATCGGCTCCGTCAGCAGCACCTCGGCGCCAAGCGCACTGGTCTTGTAGGAATTGGTCAAGAGCGTGATGTCGAGCGCCCGGTCGTCCATGCGCCGGCGCAAATTGCTGCTCTGGTCGATGGTGACGTCGACGGCGATCGACGGATGCGACTGCGCAAAACGCTTCAGCACATGCGGCAGCACGCGCTCGCCGTAATCGTCCGGCGAACCAAGCCGCACCACACCGACAATCTCGGGAATGATGAACTTCGACACCACCTCGCGGTTGATCGACAGCAGCCGGCGGGCGTAGCCGAGCAGCATCTCGCCGTCCGTGGTCAGCGACACCGAGCGGGCGTCGCGCGCGAACACCGAACGGCCAAGAATGTCCTCCAGCTTCTTGATCTGCATGGAGACGGCCGATGGCGTGCGGAACACGGCATTGGCGGCGGTGGTGAAGCTGCCGGTCTCGGCAATCGCCACGAAAGTGCGCAAAACGTCGAGATCGAGCAGTGGCAGTGGATGATTGAGCGGGGCGTTCATGGGAACTGACCTTCAATTTTTCTGATACAAAGCATCATTCCATTTCGTTTGATTGAACATCAGATTGGGAGGATAGTCAACTCCATCGAAGCAGGTTGCTGCCACAAGCAGCCACGAAACGACCACGACACAAACCTGCAATCGACACGAAATGAAGCTGAAACAAACCTGACATAACCAACGCGCTGTCTGGCAC
>NZ_RZQG01001398.1:0-1074 GCF_003998635.1 Mesorhizobium sp. M7D.F.Ca.US.004.03.1.1 | reverse complement strand
GGAGATCACGTCCAGACCGGCGATCTGGTGCTGATGTTGGCGGCGGAAGAAAAGATCTCGATGGTCGACAACGCCAAGCAGCTCGTGGTGCAGCGCCAGGCCGAGTTGGACGCGGCCCTGCGGCTGATGAAAACAGGCAATCTGCCCAAGCTGCAGCTCGACACCGCCCGCTCCAATCTGACTCTGGCGCAATCGCAGCTGGATACCGCGCAGGCCGAGCTCGACCGCAACGAAGTCAAGGCGCCGTTTGACGGCGTCATCGACCGGGTGCCGGTGGAACTCGGCAGTTCCATCATGCAGGGCGGCGAGGTGGCAACCATCCTCAAGCTTGATCCGGTGATTGCCCGCGGCGAAGTCAGCGAGCGCGACCTCGGCTACCTCAAGCTCGGCGACAAGGCCAATGTACGGCTGGTCAGCGGCCAGACGGTTGAAGGCACAGTGCGCTACATCAGCCGCGACGCATCGTCGGCGACCCGTACCTTCCGCGTCGAGGTGGCGATCCCCAATGGTGACGGCTCAGTGCCGGCCGGCATGACGGCGGAAATCGCGCTCAACGCACAACCGACCGACGCAGTCCTGCTGCCGCGCTCGGTGGTGACGCTCGGCGACAAGGGCGACCTCGGCATCCGTGCCGTCGGCAAGGACAACAAGGTGGCGTTCTTCCCGATCGACCTCGTCGACGACACGCCGACCGGCCTCGTGCTCGGCGGCATCCCGGCCGACGCGCGCATCATCGTCGCCGGCCAGGAACTGGTGAAGGAAGGCGATCTTGTCAATCCGGTCGAGGCCGACCAGGCGACCATCAAGAAACTGCTCGGCGAGGCGACTGCCGGCACGCAGTAGCAAGGGGCCGTGACGGACTAGCCCTGGGCGGGGACAATCGGCTGCGACGCAGCTCCTGAAATTCAAGAACAGGCGTTAGCCATGGATATCGTCAGACTCGCAATCAACAATGCCCGCCTGACCATCTCGGTCCTGGTCTTCCTCATCCTTGCCGGCGCGGTCGCCTACCAGTCGACGCCGAAGGAAGCGGAGCCCGATGTTCCGATTCCGATGATGTATATCAGCCTGATC
>NZ_RZQG01001397.1:0-1076 GCF_003998635.1 Mesorhizobium sp. M7D.F.Ca.US.004.03.1.1 | reverse complement strand
GGTCGAGGGTGCGCTGCTTGCCGGTTTCGCTATGGGCGCGATTGCCGCCTACATCTATGTGCGCGGCGAGTTCGTCCGTGAGCGCGAGGCGCTGCAGCGCGCCATCGACGAGGCCTATGAGGCCAAGCTGATCGGCAAGAACAATACGTCGGGCTATGATTTCGACATCTACATGCACCACGGCGCCGGCGCCTATATCTGCGGCGAGGAGACAGCACTCCTCGAAAGCCTCGAAGGCAAGAAGGGCCAGCCCAGGCTGAAGCCGCCATTCCCGGCCAATGTCGGCCTCTATGGCTGCCCGACCACCGTCAACAACGTCGAATCGATCGCGGTTGCGCCGACCATCCTGCGCCGCGGTGCAGCCTGGTTCTCGTCCTTCGGCCGGCCCAACAATGTCGGCACCAAGCTGTTTTGCATCTCCGGCCACGTCAACAATCCGTGCACGGTCGAAGAGGCGATGTCGATCCCGTTCCGCGAGCTGATCGAGACGCATTGCGGCGGCATTCGCGGCGGCTGGGACAATCTATTGGCGGTCATTCCGGGCGGCGCTTCGGTGCCGCTTGTGCCGGCCGAGCAGATCATCGACGCACCGATGGATTTCGACGCGCTGCGCGACCTCAAATCCGGCCTTGGCACGGCGGCTGTCATCGTCATGGACAAGTCGACCGATATCGTGAAGGCGATCGCGCGGCTTTCCTATTTCTACAAACATGAGAGCTGCGGCCAGTGCACGCCGTGCCGCGAAGGCACCGGCTGGATGTGGCGGGTGATGGAGCGGCTGGTGCGCGGCGAGGCGCAGAAGCGCGAGATCGACATGCTGCTCGACGTCACCAAACAGGTCGAAGGCCACACGATCTGCGCGCTGGGCGACGCGGCGGCTTGGCCGATCCAGGGCCTGATGCGGCATTTCCGCGGCGAGGTGGAGCGGCGCATCGACGAGTTTTCGCGCAATGCGCACCGAGCCGAGCCGGTGATGGTGGCGGCGGAATAGAAGAATTTCTGAATGCGGGCGAAAACCCGAAGCGAAATACGGGCAAGTGCCCGATTTGAAATACGGGCAAGGGCCCGATTTGAGA
>NZ_RZQG01001396.1:0-1077 GCF_003998635.1 Mesorhizobium sp. M7D.F.Ca.US.004.03.1.1 | reverse complement strand
CGACGCTTTTCACATCGACCAATATGCTCTTCTTCGGCAAGGCGTTTCTGGCCACCTTCAGCTTGTCGGCGGCCAGCTGCCTGATCGGCGCCGTCTTCGGTTTCGCGCTGGCCACTGTCCGGATGACGAAATCATTGGCCCTTTTGCCGTTGCGAATTCTGGCAATTGGATTCACCGAGATGTTCCGGCGTATCCCGCCGCTGGTGGTGCTGTTTCTGGTCTTCTTCAGTTTTTCGATTGCCAAGTTCGAACTGCCGACCTTCACCGTGGCGTTGATCGCACTGTGCATGATCGCTACCGCCTTCATCACCGAGATCGTGCGCGGTGGTTACGGGACTATACCGCAGGCGCAATGGGATGCTGCCGCGACCATGAACTTCACGCTTCTGGACACGCTCCGCCTGGTGGTCATTCCGCAGGCTTGGCGCGTTATCATCCCGACGCTGTTCGTGTTCTTTGTGATGTTCATCAAGGACTCGGCACTGGCTTCGCAAATTGGCGTGATGGAACTGACCTTTGTTGGAAAGTCCTTCATCGATCGCGGCATATCCCCGGTGCTGGCGTTCGGCGTGGTGCTCATCCTCTATTTCATCTTGTCCTATCCGCTGGCGCTTGCCGGCAAGTGGCTGGAGAAGCGCCTTGCACCATCTTGAGACCAGAGCTCTGTCGGCGGAATACGCAGGCAACAAAGTCCTCAATGACGTGTCGTTCACCGTCAACAAGGGCGCCATCGTCAGTCTGATTGGGCCTTCCGGCTCGGGCAAAAGTACCATCCTGCGCGTCCTGTCCGGCCTGCTGCCGCCGGTAGGCGGAGAGGTCCTGCTGCACGGCAAGCCGGTCGACTATCACAACCGGGCCGATGTGAAGGCGGTCCGCAACGTTCTGACTATCGTATTCCAGCAATTCAATCTCTTCCAAAACATGACGGCGTTGCAGAACGTCACCGTTGCGCCTGTGAAAATCCGCAAGCGCGACCGCAGGGAGGTCGAAGCCGAGGCGGTGGAATTGCTGAAGAAGGTTGGGCTGGGCGACAAGCTGGGCTCCTATCCGGACCAGATGTCAGGCGGTCAGCAGCAG
>NZ_RZQG01001395.1:0-1078 GCF_003998635.1 Mesorhizobium sp. M7D.F.Ca.US.004.03.1.1 | reverse complement strand
CGCGTAGTCGGCTCGCCGGCACTGCGTTGACCTGACAGGCGGCTATGGTCAGAGGTGGCCGCTCAATGCCTCTGCCATGTCCTTGCTCGTCGCCACGGGAACGATCTCGAATTCCACCAGATCCGCCCATTCGATGACCCAGCGCTGCAGCAGCGTGGCGTCATCGGCCTCCACCAGCAGGAAACAGCGGCTCATGTCCGCCGCGATCCAGCTGTGGTGCACGAGAAGCTCGTCCGGCTTCAGGCGGCCCCGGTCGCGAAAGCGGCGGTAGATCTCCTTGCGATCGCAGCCGGTAAAATCCTCGATCACGATGAACAGCATCTTTTCCCCCGATCAAATTACCGCCCGGGCCGGTCCAGCCGCTCCAGGAACCATTGCGTCAGCCGCACCCAGACCTCGTCCTTCTCGCCGGAATCCTCCCAGCCATGGTCGAGGTTGGGATTGTCATTCACCTCGATGACGAAGACGCCGTCCTTGGTCTCCTTGAGGTCGACGCCATAGAGCCCGTCACCGATGCAGCGCGCCGCCTTCACTGCCGTCTCGACGACATGCGCCGGCGTTTCCTTCAGCGTGAAGGTCTTGATGCCGCCCTGGTCGGGCTTGCCGTTGGCCTTGTGGTTGACGATCTGCCAGTGCTTCTTGGCCATCAGATAGTGCACGGCAAACAGCGGCTGGCCGCCGAGCACGCCGACGCGCCAGTCATATTCGGTCGGAATGAATTTCTGCGCGATCAGAAGGTCGGAATCCTCCAGCCATTCGGTGGCGAGCGTCTTCAGTTCCTCGAAGTTGGCGCATTTCTTGACGCCGCGCGAGAACGACGAATCCGGAATCTTCAGCACCAGCGGAAAGCCCAGCGTCTGCGCCGCCAGTTCGAGATCCGAGGTGCCGGCGATCATCACCGTCGGCGGCACCGGGACCTTGTTGTAGGCCATCAGCTCGTTGAGATAGACCTTGTTGGTGCAGCGGATCATCGATAGCGGGTCGTCGATGACTGGCATGCCTTCTTGCTGGGCGCGGCGGGCGAAACGATAGGTGTGATTGGAGATCGAGGTCGTCTCGCGGATGAACAGCGCGTCGT
>NZ_RZQG01001394.1:0-1079 GCF_003998635.1 Mesorhizobium sp. M7D.F.Ca.US.004.03.1.1 | reverse complement strand
GTTGGAGATCAACATCGCATCGAGAATGCTAACGTGCTTTGTGAAGCTGACGTACTTGGTGACCTGATAGAATTTGAGCGACAGCAGATCAACCACGCCAACGTCGGCCCCATCAACGACGCCTGTCTGCAGCGCCGCATACAACTCGCTGAAGGGCACGACTGTCGGTAGCGCGCCAAGCGCGGCGTAGGTGTCCTGGTGCGTTCTGGATGCCTGGACGCGCATCTTCAGGCCTGCGAGATCCTCGGGCTTTCGTATTGGTCGAACTTTGTTCCACATCAGGCGTGTGCCATCTGTGCCCCATCCTACGACACGGCAGTTGAAGCCCTTTTCGATATCGGGCTTGAGGCTATCACCAAGTGCGCCATTCAAGGCGCGGACTGCATGTGGCGTGTCGTCAAATAGGAAGGGGAGTTCCAGAACCTCAATCTGTGGAACCGCGGCGGATAGCACGCCAAGATTGCTCATGACGCCGTCGAGTGCGCCCACCTTGACGCTATTGATCATGATCTCATTACCGCCGAGTTGGGCGTCTGGGAAAAAGGTGACCTGGATCCGACCGTCGGAACGCTTGGTCAATTCGTTGCCAAACTGCACCATGCCGCGCGAATGGGTGTCATCGGCGGGACTATCGGAGCCTAGACGAATTTCAATCGGAGCGGCGGCAGCGGCCCCTCTCAAGAAACCAACACCGCCAAATGTTGCAACAAATGACGTTGCCAATCCACATTTTAGAGCGGCACGACGCGAAAGGGTTTTGTTTCTGGCTGGCATGTCTCATCCTCCCCATTGTGTCGAGGTAGCCTCGATCTTGGGGGCACGATAGCAGCCCCCCTGCGCCGGGTCGAAGCAATTAATAGCTAGGTGCTATAAGGATAAGTTATTCGATCTGTGCTACCGTTCGCTTAGTCTTGGCGATCTCCTCAATTGCCGTCTTCCCAGTCAGGTTTGCGGCACGTGGGTGGCGGGCAGGACGTCGTTGTTAGGGAGCATAGATATGGTCAACATGCGGCAGATCGAAATCTTTAGAATGGTTATGGAGACGGGGACAACAGTCGGTGCGGCGCGTTCTTTGAATA
>NZ_RZQG01001393.1:0-1080 GCF_003998635.1 Mesorhizobium sp. M7D.F.Ca.US.004.03.1.1 | reverse complement strand
TTCTAGAAATGAAAAAATATTCTGAAAAAATTGAAAAATAGCCGGCGTGCTGACATCCTTAGCCAATCCAACAATGACAAACCCGTGGAGGGCTGGAAAATGGCCAGGATGCGCGCTGTCGATGCCGCGGTTCTCGTTCTCGAAAAGGAAGGCATTTCCTGCGCTTTCGGCGTGCCGGGCGCGGCGATCAATCCGTTCTATTCGGCGCTGAAGGCGAGGGGAACGATCCGCCACGTGCTTGCCCGCCACGTCGAGGCCGCCTCGCATATGGCGGAAGGCTATACCCGCGCCAAGTCAGGCAATATCGGCCTATGCATCGGCACCTCGGGTCCGGCCGGCACCGACATGATCACCGGGCTTTACTCGGCCGCAGCGGATTCGATTCCGATCCTGTGCATCACCGGCCAGGCGCCGCGCGCACGGCTGAACAAGGAGGATTTCCAGGCCGTCGACATATCAGCCATTGCCGCGCCGGTCGCCAAATGGGCGGTCACCGTCATGGAGCCTTATCTGGTGCCGATGGCGCTGCAGAAGGCATTTCACCTGATGCGCTCGTCGCGGCCGGGTCCGGTGCTGATCGACCTGCCGGTCGACGTCCAACTGGCCGAGATCGAGTTCGACATCGATGCCTATGAGCCGCTGACGCCATTCAAGCCGGCGATGACGCGCGCCCAGGCCGAAAAGGCGTTGACCATGCTCAACGCCGCGGAAAAGCCGCTGATCGTCGCCGGCGGCGGCATCATCAACGCCGATGCGTCGGATCTGCTCATCGAATTCGCGGAAATTTCTGGCGTGCCGGTCATCCCGACCTTGATGGGTTGGGGGGCGATCCCCGACGACCACCGGCTGATGGCCGGCATGTGCGGGCTGCAGACCTCGCACCGCTATGGCAATGCGACGATGCTGGAAGCCGACTTCGTCTTCGGCATCGGCAACCGCTGGGCCAACCGTCACACCGGCTCGGTCGATGTTTATACAAAGGGGAAAAAGTTCATCCATGACGACATCGAGCCGACGCAGATCGGCCGTGTCTTCGCGCCGGACCTTGGCGTCGTCTCGGATGCAGGCGCGGCACTGAAG
>NZ_RZQG01001392.1:0-1083 GCF_003998635.1 Mesorhizobium sp. M7D.F.Ca.US.004.03.1.1 | reverse complement strand
GTGATACAGGGAGGGCTGTGGGGTCCCTCCTTCTCGGCCTCGACGATGTGGGAGGAGCCTGTGCGGCGAAACGGGCTAGACGCCCCCAGGCCCAGAACTTGGGCGAAACCAACTCCCACCAAAGCACAGCCGCTTTAGTAGCCGAACAATGAAGCCTCGCTCGACGAGCCGCCGCCTCTACTGTCAGCGGCATCACGCGGTTGAAGCGAACAGCGCAGCGGCTACTGTTTCCCGCACAACTCGGACGGCAATTGGGACAAGTCCGCACATGTCGTCACGTAAGCTGAACGCCGCAGGTACAGCCAAATTGGGGGCGGGGCGTTTCTGCCGTTTTGATAGAATTCTATCAAACTGACAATTTTCCTTGCACGAATGCAAGGAGAGCTCGATTGACTCCCCTCCTTTCTTGTCAAGGATGGGTTTGCAGGCTGCGGTGCGGCAGAAGCCGGACAGAACGGCGACCGGTCGAGTAAAGGCCTGCGCAAACAAGCGCGCATATTGCGGGCGCCCGCACGGAGGAGAAGACGCTCGTCCTGGTGAAAGACAACGATGCTCAGGCGCCATTGCCATTTGCCGAGGGGGTCCGCGCGCCGGAAATTTCGAAGCAACAAAGGTGAGATCGAGAATGATGATGGCGAAATACAACACAGCTCACCGTCCAGTGCAGTTCTACCGGCGGGTGGCGGAGTGGGATGGGCTGCCAAATGGAACGTAAAAAGATCAGCAAGGAGATGCTTGGCGATAGTCAGGCGCTGCGCAAGCTGCGTGAGCACCTTGTCAAGGTGGCCAAGGCGAAGACTACGGTCCTGTTGCGAGGTGAATCCGGAACCGGCAAGGAGCTGGTTGCCAAAGCCATTCACGAGCTCTCGCCTCGCGCCAAGCAGCCCTTCATCAAGGTCAATTGCGCGGCGCTCACCGAGACGCTTCTGGAATCTGACTTGTTCGGTCATGAGAAGGGTGCCTTCACCGACGCGAGCAGTTTGCGCAAGGGGCGCTTTGAGGCTGCCGACAAAGGCACATTGTTTCTGGACGAGATTGGCGAAATATCAGGTTCGTTCCAGGCTAAGCTGCTGCGTGTCCTGC
>NZ_RZQG01001391.1:0-1084 GCF_003998635.1 Mesorhizobium sp. M7D.F.Ca.US.004.03.1.1 | reverse complement strand
CGCGCGCGCCGCGGCTTCTGGAACTGACCCGCAAATTTGCCGCGCGCGGTGTCGTCAACGGACGTTTTGCCGACATTGCCGAGGCGATCGAGGCGGAGGTCGCGCGGCGCAAAGGGAAAAAGATACCGCTCAACATCGATGGCGCCACCGCCGTCATCTATGGCGAACTCGGCTTTCCGCCGCCGCTGACGCGCGGGCTTTTCGTGCTGTCACGCTCGGTCGGCATCCTGGCGCATGCCTGGGAGCAGTCGCAGCAGGCCGAGCGAAACAAGGGGCCGCTGCCGCGCAAGTGGCTGTGGGCCTATACCGGCACGCCGGTACGCCCGTTTCCCGAAGGGGATGACACCGGCGAGTGAGGCTTTAGGCCTGGTCGACCGGCACAGGCTGAGGAAGCTTCAGCGTCTTCACCAACGTCGAAAGGTCGGGCTCATCGATGAGCATGGCCGCGTCGGCCGGCGCCAGCCAGGCCCGCTGGCGTCGTTTGGCTTCCTGCCAGTCGGCCAGTTCCTCCGTCACCTCAAGCAGATAGACGATGACGTCGACGCGGACAAAGCGGTTGGCCAGCCGCTTCCAGTAGGAATAGGTGCCGGCCGGCTGCTTCAGCGTCTTGCCGAGCACGCCGGCTTCCTCCTGCGCCTCGATGGTGGCCGCCTTGCGTCCGCTCTTGCCTTTCATCGGCCAGCCCTTGGGGACGATGAAGCGTCTGGTGGTTCGCGAGGTAACCAGCATCACCTCGATATCGCCGCGCGCGTTCAGCCGAAACGGAATAGCCGCCACCTGACGGATCCTCTCGCCCTTCTTTGCCTTGCGTACGGCCTTTTTCTTCGTGGCTGCCATTCGTGAATCCAGTCGATGCAATGCCGCATAGCGCGACAAGGCATCGTTGCAAAACCAAAACTTTCGCGTGTGCCGAAAGGCACTCCGAATACATAAGTCGGCTAAATAAATGAAAAAAGCCTGGATGTCAGCGGCAATTGCTCACGGCGGTGGTGCCGATTATCTGCGTCTGGCAGCTTGGCTTGAGTTGCTGCACGACCGGCGGCGCTTGCCGGATGATCTGGCGGTCCTGGGCACGGTACTGCTG
>NZ_RZQG01001390.1:0-1089 GCF_003998635.1 Mesorhizobium sp. M7D.F.Ca.US.004.03.1.1 | reverse complement strand
CTGCTGGGTCACCGACACCGACACGGTCGTCGCCCGCTTCAACGCTTTGGAAAAAACGGCATGACATCGACCGTCGAGCCTTTGGTTGCCGTCGTCACCACGGATCTCTCCGCCGTTACGCGGGGCCGCTTCGTTGCCGAAAGCAAGTTGCAGAAAACCGCCACGACCGGCGTCGGCTGGCTGCAGGCCAATCTGTCGCTGACGCCGTTCAACTCGATCGTCGATCCCAACCCCTGGGGCTCGTCGGGCGACCTGCGGCTGATCCCCGATCTCAAGGCGCGTTTTCGCACGACACACACCGGATCGGCGACGCCGTTCGATATGGTCGCCGGCGACATCGTCGAACTCGACGGCAGCCCGTGGCTCGGCTGCACGCGCACGATGCTGAAAAACGCGCTGGCCGAGCTGAAGGCCGCGACCGGCCTCTCGGTCATCGCCGCCTTCGAGCATGAATTCCATGTCGCCGATGGCGGCTTCGCGCCGGCGCATTCGATGTCTTTCGCCGCACTGCGCCGCGCCGACCCGTTTGCGCCCAATCTGATGGCGGCGCTGGAGGAGGCAGGTGTCGCGCCCGAAGTGGTCATCGCCGAATTTGGCGACGAGCAGTTCGAAGTGACGCACGAGCCGGCGGACGCGCTGACGGCGGCCGACCGCGCCGTCGCCATCCGCGAAATCACGCGCGAATTGGCGCGCAATGCCGGCTGGCGTGCAAGCTTCGCGCCCAAGACAGCGCCGAACGCCGTCGGCAACGGCATCCACATCCATTTTAGCTTCGTCGACGAGGCCGGCAAGCCGGTGACTTACGATGCGGCGCTGCCCGGCGGCCTTTCCGCCAAAGCCGGCGCCTTCTGCGCCGGTGTGCTGCGTCATCTGCCTGGCATCACCGCCATGACGGCGTCGAGCGTGTCGTCCTACTACCGGCTGAAGCCGCACAGCTGGAGCTCGTCCTACACCTGGCTTGCCGACCGCGACCGCGAGGCATCCTTGCGCATCTGTCCGACGGTGACGATCGGCGGGCGCGATCCGGCGCGGCAGTACAACATCGAGTACCGGGCCGCCGATCGTCACCGTCGGACAGATGCGCAAGGA
>NZ_RZQG01000138.1:0-9852 GCF_003998635.1 Mesorhizobium sp. M7D.F.Ca.US.004.03.1.1 | reverse complement strand
GCCGCAAACGGCGCTGGGCTCGAGCCAGCTCGGTAAATATCTCTACGTCGTCGGCAAGGGCAACACGGTCGATCAGCGGCTGGTCTCGCTCGGCCCGACGAGCGGCGATCAGGTCGCCATCCTGAGCGGCGTCGCCGAGGGCGATCAGGTGATCACGGGCAATCTGCAGAAGATCGGACCCGGAGCGCCTGTATCGCCGATGCCGGAAAAGCCGGCCACCTGAACACCCCCGTCAGGACCGGCTTCAGCGCGGCGCCCCGACCTTTCCACAGGTCAGGGCGCCGTTTTCGTGAGCAGCTTGACCAGGCCGGCGACATCGGCGCGGTCGGCCTTTGCCGGCGGCATGAACGCGCAGTAGGGATGCCCGAGGCGGACCGAGACGGAGGACAGCGCGATCAGCCGCCCGGCCTCCAGATCGGCGCGTGCCATGACCCGCTGACCAAGGGCGATGCCCAGCCCCAGCCTCGCCGAGGCAATCGCCAGGCTGGACAGGCCGACGCGCCGCCCGTGCGACGGGTCGGGTGAGCGGCTGCCGCCGGAGGCCGCGAACCAATCCGCCCAGGTCGGATGCGAGGCATAGTTCGGTCCCCAATTGGTGTGGATGAACTGGCTCTCGTGCAGATCTGCCAGACTGGGATCGCCATCGCCGTGCCGGTGCCAGAAGTCCGGCGCGCAGACCGGCAGGACGTCGTCATGAACGAGACGAACGAGTTTCAATCCGGGATAGTGATAGTCGCCATAGCTGATGCGCAGGTCGATGTTCTGGCGCATCAGGTCGACCGGATCGTCCTCGACCCGAACGTCGATCGCCATCTGCGGAAAGGCATCGAGAAGTACCGCCAGCCTCGGCGCCAGCCACAGTTCGGCCAGCGAGAACGGCACGCTGACGACCAGACCTGTCCGCAAGCCGCCCTCCAGCATGCGCCGGCCGATCGCCGCGATGTCGCCCAAAGCCTTCGCCGTCTGCGGATAGATGGCGTGGCCGGCGTCGGTCAGCGCGATGCGGTTGCCGCTGCGCACAAACAACTGCTTGCCGAACCAGCTCTCGAGATTGCGGATCTGCTGGCTGACCGCCGCCGACGACACGCCGAGTTCAGAGGCGGCCAAAGTGAAGCTGCCGGCGCGGGCCGCGACCTCGAAGGCCTTGATCGCATTCAGCGGGGGCAACCGTTCCACACCAAGCTCCATAAGTTTTTCTTGCCCAATCCTAACTATTTTCCGCGTTGAGAGAAAGATTTTTTGCCGTCTCATAGGCTCGAAACCTCGGAGCCCATGACGATGAAAGACATCCTCGATCTCGACCGCTATCCGCTCGACCGCGAAGGCAGCGCCGAATGGCAGCGCCTTGTCGAACAATCCATCGCCGCGCTCGAAGCCGACGGCATGTTCAATCTGGAAGGGTTTTTGCGCCCGGGCGTGGCTGAAAAAGCCGTGCGCGAAATCGAGCCGGTGATGGCCGCGCGATCGCATGTGCACAAGCGCATGCACAACATCTACTTCAAGCCTGACATTCCCGAGCTAGGGCCCGATCACCCGGCGCTGCGCAAGGTCGAGACCATAAGCCATACCGTCTGTGCCGACCAGATTCCGGGCAGCGTCGTGCTCGCTATCTACGAATATGAGCCATTGCTGCGCTTCCTGGCCGCAACGATGGGCAAGACCAAACTGCATGTCATGCAGGATCCGCTGGCGCGAACCAACGTCATGGCCTATCGCGCCGGCGAGGCCCTGAACTGGCATTTCGATCGTTCGGAATTCACGACGACGCTGTTGTTGCAGGCAGCGGAGCGTGGCGGCGACCTCGAATACCGCACTGATCTGCGATCTGACGACAATCCGAACTATGATGGCGTCGCCAGATTGCTCGAAGGGCGTGACCCCGATGCAAAAATCCTGCGCATGAAGCCTGGCACGCTGAATGTCTTTCGCGGCAAGAACACCGCGCATCGCGTCACCACAGTCGAAGGCGAGCGTGAGCGCATGATCGCGGTGTTTTCCTACTATGAGAAGCCTGGTGTGATGTTCAGCGCCGAGGAGCGGGTCGGCTTCTACGGCCGCGCAGCCTGAGGCTGAAGAGACAGCCATGCCAGCGGTCCCAAAGAATCCGAAGATGACCTCTTGTTAGATTGTCGACAATCTGCTTGTCTTACTTTCGGTTTCCTTGGGAGCAGCCGAATGGGGAAAGCGGATTTCAGTCCGATCGCGGACACCACGCGCCGCGCCGAGATCGTCGCGTTGCTGCGGCGCGCGATCCTGACCGGCCAGCTCGAACCCGGCCAGAAACTCAACGAGCTCCGTATCTCCGAACAAATGCGAGTCAGCCGCGCGCCGCTGCGCGAGGCGATGCGCGAGTTGGTCCAGGAAGGCATCCTGACCAGCATTCCCTATGCCGGCACCTTCGTCATCGAGGTCACAGCCAAGGACATCGACGATGCCTATTCGTTCAACAAGGTGATGGACGAGCTGGCCATTGAGCGGGCGTGGCCGCTGCGCGACCAGCGCTTCTTCGACGAGCTCGACCGGCGCCACGAAACTGTCAAGCAGGCGACCCGTGAGTTGGACACGACGCGCCAAATCGAAACCGCGCTGCAACTGCATGGCCTGATCTACGAATGGGCCGACAATTCGGTGCTGCTGGAAACCTGGCAACGGCTGACCAGCCGGCTGCAGATGTATTTTGCGCTCCACCAGCATGCCCGCAATGAGCCGGTGCCGCCCGAAGACGTTCACGAAACCTATGTGCGGTTGCTGAAGGGCAAGGACATGCGTGCAGCCCAGCGCCATGCCAGGGAACACATCGATCTCGATTTCGAGGAGCTGCTTTCCTACGCGCGCGGCCTCGAACAACGCCCATCGAGGGGCGCCTGACCCGTTCCCAACATCACAGACAGCGGACAAGACACGTGCAGATCGAGACCATCAAGGCCTACCATGTCGTACAGCCCTTCGTGGACGGGCCCTATCGCATGTCGAAGGGGCGCGAGGCCGACGCTTTCGACGCGGTGATCGTGTCCATTACATCAGACAGCGGCATCACCGGCTGGGGCGAGATGGCGCCGCTCGGCAATTTTTATTCGCCCGCCTTCGCCGCCGGCGTTCGCGCCGGCGTGGTCGAGATCGCGCCGCATCTGATCGGCCACGATCCGCGTGGGCTGGCCAGCGTCGGCCGGCTGATGGACACGGTGTTCAAGGGCCATCCCTACATCAAGTCGGCGCTCGACATGGCCTGCTGGGATCTCGCGGCGCGCGCTGCCGACGTGCCGCTGGTCACGCTGCTCGGCGGTCGGGAGAGCGAGACGGCCGAACTCTACAAGGTCGTCACCCATGGCAGCGTCGACGCCATGGCAGCGCTGGCCAAGCGCATCGTCAAGGACGGCTTTCACCGGCTGCAGGTCAAGGTCGGCGGCAATGTCCATGACGACATCGAACGCGTCACCGCGGTCGCCGCCTCGGTGCCGAAAGGCACGGTCATCTTCTGTGACGCCAATGCCGGCTGGACACCCTATCAGGCGCGCCAGTTTGCCGACGCCACGCGCAGCATCGACTACACGTTCGAGCAGCCCTGCACGACGATCGATGAGAACATGTCCGTGCGCCGCATGCTCGACAAGCCCATGGTGCTCGACGAATCCGTCACCTCGCTCGAAGAGATGCTGGAAATTCATCGCCTGGGCGCGGCCGACGGGCTGACGCTGAAGATCTCGCGGCTGGGCGGCGTGACGAAGACCCGGCAGATACGCGATGTCGCCGTTGACCTCGGCTTCATGATCACCGTCGAGGACACTGGCGGCGCCGAGATCGATACGGCGGCGATGGCGCATCTGTCGCTGTCGACGCCGGAAGAGCGCCGGCTGCACGCCATCGCCTTCCATGAATGGGTGACGGTGCGCACGGCGTCGAACATGCCGCCGGTGACCAGCAGCCGCATGGGCATTCCGGACGGGCCAGGCCTTGGCATCGATGTCGTTCCTGACCTGCTGGGTAAGCCTTTCTTCGTGATCGGCCGCTGAGATGAAAATCCGCAGCATCAAAGCTACGCCGATCAATCTGCGCCTCGAAGCGCCTTACGCTTGGGTGTTCGGCGAGCTCGACGGGTTTTCGCCGACCATTGTCGAGGTCGAGACCGAGGATGGCTTGATCGGCCTTGGCGAAGCGCCGACGCCGGCGGCTGCCGCGATCATCAATGACAGTCTCGCCCCACGCCTAATCGGCCGCGATGCCTTCGACATTGCTGGCGCCGAGCATGTCTGCCTGCCCTATTGGACCGGCGTGCAGTCGATCAACGACCGTACCCGCATCATGGCTTTCGGCGCCATCGAGATGGCGTTATGGGATCTGCGCGGCAAGGCGTGGAACCAGCCACTCTACCAGCTGCTTGGCGGCGCCGTGCGCAAGGACATCCCGTTCACCGACTATTTCTCGCTGCGCGGCGATGGGCCAGAGGTGAAGGGGGAGACGACGCCGGAAGAGGTCGCCGATTATTGCGTCGAACTGCACGAGACACATGGAACGACCTTCTTCGAAGGTAAATTCTCGACCGAGGATCCGAAAGTCTCGCTCAAGATGGTCGAACTGATCCGCCGCAAACTTGGCGACGATGCGATGATCCGCATCGATTCCAACCAGGCCTATTCGCTCAGCACCGCGCGTCGGCTGGCGCGGCCGTTGGAAGAGCTCGGGGTGCGCAATTGGGAGGATCCGGTGGCGACCATCGAGGAGATGCGCGAATTGCGGCGCCATTGCTCGATCCCGTTCTCGACCCATAACATCGACATTGCGCGCGCCATGGAAACCAAAGTGCCGGACGCCATCGTCGGCAACCCGACGACGCATGGCGGCATTGGCCGCCTGCTGCGCTTCGTCGGCGCTTGCGAGCATGCCGGCATCGATTTCTGGTGCTACAGCGGCGACAGCGGCATCGGCAGCGCTGCCTATCTGCATCTGTGCGCGGCACTTGGCTGGATCAGGGAGCCAAACCAGTCGCTGTTTCGCATGCTGCCGATGGATGTCACCGAGGAAGGACCATTCTCCCCAAAGAACAACGTCGTGCGCGTGCCGGAAGGTCCCGGCCTTGGCGTCACCCTGTCGCGGGAACACCTCGCTGCCTGTCACAGAGACTTTACCGAGAAAGGACCGTGCAACAAGTATCATGACCCGGCAAAGCCTGGGACCTATCGCCGTTTGCCGCTGAACTAGATGACGGCAGCGGCCAAGACCAGTGACCAAGAGACGAGAAGCCAGCCGCCGCGACTTCGGTCGGGAAGGTCGGACAAGACGGTGGAAGCAAGTGCAGCCAAGAATCCGGCACGTCCACGCCACGACTGGATGGACCGGACAAAACCACATGCTAAAGTTCCGGTCGACAGACCTCTCTGGCGGCCGAAAAACGGAGCAGTCCACGAAATTTCGTCAACCATAAGAAATAGGGGAAAGGGTAAAAACCCATGAGCAAGAATTACAGCATTCTCGACCTGATCCGGCGCAATCGCTCGCCGCTTGAAAATCACCTGATCGACGGCCTCGTCGACGGCAGGGTCAGCCGCCGCGACTTCGTCCGCCACGGCAGCCTGCTTGGCCTGTCGCTGCCGCTGCTCGGCCGTATCGGCATGGCAGCCGGCCTCGGCGGCATGCCATCGCTGGCGCGCGCCCAGGGCACGCCTGGCGCCACCATCCGCGTTGCCAGCAGCGTGCCTGCGGCGACGATCGACCCGGTCACCATTGCGGACGCCGGCGGTCTGCTGGTGATGCAGCAGGTTGCCGAATTCCTCTGCGTCGACGGCCCCGACCTCGTGCTGCAACCGGCACTTGCCGAAAGCTGGAAGCCGAACGACACCGGCACGGTGTGGACTTTCAAGCTGCGCAAGGGCGTAAAATTCCACAGCGGCGGCGAGATGAAGGCCGACGACGTCGTGGCCAGCATCGACCGCCTTGCCGACCCGGCAAACTCGTCCAACGCGCTGTCGGTGTTCAGCGGGACCCTGCAGAAGGGCGCCTCAAAGAAGGTCGACGACTACACGGTGGAATTCCACCTCGACGCCCCGAACGGCAACTTCCCCTACATGCTGTCGTCCGACAATTACAATGCCGTCATCATCCCGGCGAGCTACAAGGGCGACTACGAGAAGAGCTTCGACGGCACCGGACCGTTCAAGATCGAGAAGTACACGGCAAAGGTCGGCGCGTCCTTCGTCCGCAACGAAGACTATTGGGGGCCGAAGGCACTGCCGGAGCGCACCGAATTCACCTTCTTCACCGACACGCAGCCGCAGATCCTGGCGCTGCAGGGTGGACAGGTCGACATCATCAACCAGCTGCCGGTGCTGGCCGGCGTCGCACTGCTCAACGATCCGAACATCGACATCATCAGCCTGAAGTCGTCGGCCCATCAGCAGCTGCACATGCGCTGCGACGAGGGCCCGTTGAAGGATGCGCGCGTGCGTCGTGCCATTGCGCTGTGCCTCGATCGCGACAAGCTGGCCGCCGGCCTGATGAAGGGACGTTCCGCACTGGGCAATGACAGCCCGTTCGCCGCCGTCTACCCTTCGACCGATACGAGCGTGCCGCAACGCAAGCAGGATATCGCGCAAGCCAAGCAGCTCATGGAAGCAGCCGGCCTTGGCCAGGGCTTCAAGATAACGCTGACCACCGAACGCTATCTGGAAATCCCTGAATACGCCCAGCTCATCCAGAACTGGGTCAAGGAGATCGGCGTCGAGCTCGACCTCAACATCCTCGACCAGGGCGGCTATTACGGAGACGCGGTGTTCGGCAAATCGAACTGGCTGGATTCGGTGATGGGCATCACCGACTACGGCCACCGCGGCGTGCCCAACGTCTACCTAGCGGCACCGCTGAAGAGTGAAGGCACCTGGAACGCGGCGCACTTCAAGAACAAGGACTATGACGCGCTGGCGACCAGCTATATCGCCGCACTCGACCTCGAGGCGCAAAAGGCGACAGCAGGCAAGATCCAGAAGCTGCTGCTCGAGGAAACGCCGGTCATCTTTGGCTACTTCTACGACTATCTGACGGCGACGGCGAAAGGCGTGGCCGGCGTGCAGCCGACCGCGATGTCGCAGCTGTTCCTCGACAAGGCATCGAAGGCCTGAACAAACTCGTTGTTGGAGCATGATCTCCGGACAAAACGGTTCCCGTTTGTCCGAGAAAACCGGTACCCACTTTTCGGGATCATGCTCAGAAGGGAAAGCCAATCCTCTAACAGCCAGCTCCCGCATGGGGGCTGGCTCCACAAGGAGTCTTAGCCATTCTCTCCTTCCTTACCCGGCGTGTGTCGCTGTCGCTGGTGACGCTGTTTCTGCTCAGCATCATGGTGTTTCTGGGCGGCCAGGTGCTGCCCGGCAATGTCGGGCGTGCCATATTGGGCCCGTTCGCCGACCAGCGCGCGGTCGATGCGCTCAATCACACGCTCGGCGTCGACCGCCCGCTGCTGACCCAGTACTGGGGCTGGATCTCCAACTTCGTCCAGGGCGACATGGGCACGTCATACATCTTCCGCTCGCCGGTCGCGCCCTTCGTCATCGATGCGCTGGGCAATTCGATGAAGCTTGCGGCGGTCGCCTTCGTGCTGGTGGTGCCGATCGGCATCCTCGGCGGGGTCGTTGCCGCACTCAATCTCAACCGCCCGCTCGACCGCATCATCAGCCTCGGCGGCCTGTCGGTGACGGTGCTGCCGGAGTTCGTCACCGGCATCATCCTGATTCTGATCTTCGGTGTCTGGCTGCGCTGGCTGCCGATATCGGCAGCATGGCCGCGCAATGCCGGCTTCTTCACCCAGCTCTATTACCTGATCCTCCCTTCGCTGCCGCTGTTCCTGGTGCTGTTCGGCTACATCGCCCGCATGGCGCGCTCCGGCATGATCGAAGCGCTTGATTCCGACTACACACGAACGGCCGTGCTGAAGGGCCTGCCGTGGCGCACGGTGATCTGGCGGCATGTGCTGCGCAACGCGCTGTTGCCGACCATCACCGTCATCGCAACGCAGACCGGTTATCTCATCGGCGGCCTCGTGGTCATCGAAACGCTGTTTCGCTACCAGGGCATCGGATCGCTGATCTTCACCGCCGCGCGCGGCAAGGATTTCCCGATGCTGGAATCCGGCATTCTCACCATCGGCATCGTCTATGCCGTGGCGACACTGATCGCCGACTTCCTCTATTCCATGCTCAATCCGCGCATCCGGCTGGGGTCAGATCAATGAGCGCCGTCCAAAGCACTTCCCCCGTTCCCGACGACACGCGCCGGCGCGGCCCGCTGGCCGAGGTCTTTTACTCCCTGCTGCGCTCGCGAACCTTCCTCGTTGGTCTCGCCATCGTGCTGTTCTGGGTTGCCTGCGCGCTGTTCGGCGAGCATTTCGCGCCTTACGATCCGCTCGCCGACGACATCATCAATGCGCTCGCACCACCTTCTTCCGAACACTGGTTCGGTACCGACCAGATCGGCCGTGACGTCTTCTCGCGCGTCATCGTCGGTTCGCGCGACATCCTCACCGTCGCCCCGCTGGCGACCTTGCTGGCGACGGTGGCCGGCACAGCGCTTGGCCTTATCACCGGCTATTTTCGTGGCCTCGTCGACGATGTCGTCAGCCGTATCCTCGAAGCCTTCATGGCGATCCCGGTGGTCATCGTCGCGTTGCTGGCAATCGTTGCGCTCGGCACGTCGAAGACGACGGTCATCGTCGTCATCGGCCTGAGCTTCGCGCCGATCATCGCGCGCACCGTGCGGTCCGCGGTGCTCGCCGAGCGTGAACTCGACTATGTCGCCGCCGCGCAGCTTCGACATGAAAGCGCATTGCATACGATGTTCGTCGAGATCCTGCCCAACGTCATCCCGCCGATCCTGGTCGAGACCACCGTGCGGCTCGGCTATGCCATTTTCGCGGTCGCCACGCTCTCGTTCATGGGCTTCGGCATCCAGCCACCCTCTCCCGACTGGGGGCTCTCGATCTCCAACAATTACGGCATGATCGGCGGCGGCTTCTGGTGGACGGTGCTGTTCGATGCGCTCGCCATCGCCTCCTTGGTGATCGGCGTCAATCTGGCGGCCGACGGCGTTCACGGAGCGCTCAATGACTAGTTCCGCCAAGGCCAAAAACGCACTCGAACTCACCGATCTGTCGGTTGCCTACCGCGTCGCCGGTCGCAACCGCGCGGTGCTGCGCAACCTCAGCCTCACCATCGGCCAGGGCGAGGCCTATGGGCTGGTCGGCGAATCCGGCTGCGGCAAATCCACCGTCGCGCTCACCGTCGTGCGCTATCTGCCGCGCAACGGCTCGATCACTGGCGGCGCCATCTCGCTCGACGGCCAGGACGTGATGAAGCTGGACGCCGAGGCGCTCAGGCGGGCTCGCGCCGAAAGCGTCTCCATGGTCTATCAGGACCCGGGCAAGGCGCTGAACCCGTCGATCCGCGTCGGCCGGCAGCTGACCGAGATTTTTGAACTCGGCGGCGTCTCGGGACAAGCGGCTACCGACCGGGCGATCGCGATGCTCAACCGCGTCCGCATCTCCGATCCCGTCAGCGTCATGCAGCGCTACCCGCACCAGCTTTCCGGCGGCATGCAGCAGCGCGTGGCGATTGCCATGGCGCTGGCCAACGATCCCTCAATGCTGATCCTCGACGAGCCGACCACCGGCCTCGATGCGACGGTGGAAGCCGAAGTGCTCGACTTGATCGCGCAGCTCAGGCAAGAACTGTCGGCCTCGATCCTGTTCATCAGCCACAACCTCGCTGTCGTCTCCAACATGTGCGACCGGGTCGGCGTGCTCTATGCCGGCATGCTGGTCGAAGAAGGGCCGACGGAGGTCGTGTTCAACGATCCGCGCCATCCCTACAC
>NZ_RZQG01001389.1:0-1092 GCF_003998635.1 Mesorhizobium sp. M7D.F.Ca.US.004.03.1.1 | reverse complement strand
GGGTTGCGGCGGACGCGGCCTTGCTGCTGCCGGGGCCGCAGTGGCCGGGACCGGCTGCAAGCCGCCGTCTCCGGTCAATGCCGGACGGCGTAGTGCCGAAAGACGGATATCGCGCTCGACGACGACGTCGGTCGGGCCGCCGATCAAAAGCAGGTGCTCGATGTCATCGCGGCGCACCAGCACCAGCCGGCGATGGCTGTCGACGGCGGTGGCATCCATGACGGCCAGCCGCGTCTTGCGGTTGCGGCCGCCGGCAACAAAGGTTCCGAACGTCAGATTGCGCACCAGCTTGATGATGACGAGAACGATGACCAGCAGGACAAGTGCTGCAAACGTCCACAACAGTGCTGCGGCATAACCAGGGCCCGCCACGCTATCCAGCCATTGCATTGGTTACCCCTGATTGCCCTTGGAAGTGATGCGACACTAGACCGTTGCGGCGGGCCACCGCAAGTTGCCTTTCACGCTGGTGAACAGCTAGAAAACTCCGAAGGCCGCAAGACCATCATTTTTATCTGACATTTGCCGCCCAGGCCTTTTCCGGACTAGGAGAATGTGATTCAACCCGGTACGGGCGGGTGTCGGAACACCGGAATTCACGAGCAGGGGGCATATGGCCAAGGAAGCGCGCGGCGATTTCTATCCGGTACCGATCGTCGACCAGAATACGCGACCGGGCGCGGTCACCCGGCTTATCATTTTCATCGTCGTTCTGACGGGGGCGGCGATCGTTTTCGGTCTGTTCCGCGAGCGCCTCGGGGATCCTTTTCTGCTCGGCATGCTCGGCGTGCTGGCGATGATCGGCGTTGGCTTCCTGTTTGCCACAGCGATCGGCTTCGTGCAGGTCACGCCACGTTCGACGGGCGACGAACTGTCGAAATCCTTCGTCGATTCGATGTCGCAGGGGCTTCTCGTCACCGACACCAAAGGCCGTGTCGTTTACGCCAACCGCGCCTATGCCGACATGACCGGAGCGTCGTCGGCGGCCGACCTGAAGACGGTCGAGGGGTTGCTCTCGGATGTCCCTGAAGCCTCGGTGACGATCTATCGCCTGGCGTCGGGCCTGCGCGACGCCAGGCGATAGATCGTCAC
>NZ_RZQG01001388.1:0-1092 GCF_003998635.1 Mesorhizobium sp. M7D.F.Ca.US.004.03.1.1 | reverse complement strand
GGCGGGTCAGCGCGCTCGAGCATGATGTGGGCTTGCCTTTTTTCAACCGCCACGCCCGCGGGCTGGTGCTGACCGAGCAGGGCGAAATGCTGTTCCGCACGGCGCATGACGTGCTGATGAAGCTCGAGACCATCAAGTCACGGCTGACCGAGACCAAGGACCGTCCCTCCGGCGTGCTCCGGGTGACGACGACGGTCGGGCTGGGCGCCGGCTGGCTGACCGAGCGGGTGCAGGAGTTCATCGAGCTCTATCCCGAAATCAGCCTGCAGCTGATCCTCGCCAACGAGGAACTCGACCTCACCATGCGCCAGGCCGATTGCGCCATCCGGCTGCGCCAGCCGCAGCAACCGGACCTGATTCAGCGCCGCCTGTTCACCGTGCATTTCCACCTCTACGCGGCGCCATCCTATGTCGCCAAGCACGGCAAGCCGGCTTCCGTCGCCGAGCTGAAGAGCCATCGCATCGTCACTTTCGGCGTGCCGGTGCCCTCGCATCTGTCGGAGCTGAACTGGCTTGAAACGGTCGGCGATTTCGACGGCGGACAAAGGGTGCCGACGCTGCAGATCAACGACATCTTGTCGATCAAGCGTGCGGTGCAGGGCGGTGCCGGCATCGCCATGCTTCCCGACTATGTGATCAGCAAGGACTCCGACCTGGTGCAATTGCTGCCGGAGACCGAAGTGCCGTCCTTCGACACCTATTTCGCCTATCCCGACGCGATGAAGAACCAGGCCAAGCTGCACGTGTTCCGCGATTTCATCATTGCCAAGGCGCGCAGCTGGTCCTTCTGATTTTCTCGCTGTTCTGAAGTTAATCCCGCCAGGGCGTCAGGCGAGGCAGCCAGCCGGGCACGTTGCGGCGGTAGGTCTCGTATTCGACGCCGTAGCGGTGGGCCAATGTCGGCTCTTCGTAGAACCGCACGAAGGAGCCCATGGCAATCGCGCCGATGACGACATAGGCGACCAGCGTCCAGCTCGAGAACAGCAGCGCCTGACCCAGGATGATCGACAGCACGGCGACATACATCGGGTTGCGGACATGGCGGTAGATGCCGCCGATCACCAGCCTTTCGGGCGGGGCGACCGGAGCGGG
>NZ_RZQG01001387.1:0-1093 GCF_003998635.1 Mesorhizobium sp. M7D.F.Ca.US.004.03.1.1 | reverse complement strand
GCCGACGAGTGCAACGATCTCGCCACGCGAGACCGTCAATGAAACGCCCCGCAAGGCACGGATGCTGCCGTATGAAACATCGATGTCGGCCAGTTCGAGGAGCGGCGCTTGTGCTGTCATGCGCCGGTTCTCCCAACGGGATCGAGTTCTTTTCCGCTGGCGAGGTCAACGCGAGCGGCACGGCTGCCCAGATAGGCCTTCAGCACCACGGGATCGTTCTGGACTTTTAGCGGCGGCCCCTCCGCTATCAGAATGCCATGGTCAAGGACTGAAACCCAATCCGACAGGTCCATAACAAGCTTCATATGATGTTCGATAAGAAGGATGGTGACTGCGAAATCAGACCGAATCGCGCGTATGAGACGCATCAGATCGAGGCTCTCGGCAGAGTTCATTCCGGCTGCGGGTTCGTCTAGCAAAAGCAATTTCGGCGCGCCGGCGATCGCACGCGCGATCTCCAGCCGGCGCTGTTCGCCATACGGCAAGGTCCTTGCCAGCATGTCGCCGCGCCCATTCAGGCCGACATAATTCAGGAGATGCCGGGCTTTCTCCATGCTTTCCCGCTCTTCCCTACGACATGTCGGTGAGGCAAGTATCTGACCGAGCACGCTTGCACGCATATGGCGGCTCATTCCCAGCAGCACGTTTTCAATGCACGTCAGGTTCTGGAACAGCCTGATGTTCTGGTAGGTCCTGGCGACGCCGTGGCGCGCCACGACATAGGGCTTTAGGGAATCGATGCGGACGCGATCGAGATACATCCGGCCTTTCGAGGGCTGAACCAGTGAGGTCAGGCAGTTGAAGAAAGTCGTCTTTCCGGCCCCGTTCGGGCCGATGACACTGTGTATGTGCCCTCTTTCAACCTCGATGTTCACATTGGAGAGCGCACTCAGCCCGCCAAACCTGATGCTGAGATCTTGGATGCTAAGCACGGATGTCGAATCAGCTGACATGAACGCCCTCCCGGAGACGCGGAGAAGCCGGCCACAAACCTTCCGGACGGATCCGCATCACGATCACGAGGACGAAGCCGTACAGGAGATAGCGATATTCGCCGAATTCGCGCATCAGTTCCGGCAGACCTACGAGTATC
>NZ_RZQG01001386.1:0-1094 GCF_003998635.1 Mesorhizobium sp. M7D.F.Ca.US.004.03.1.1 | reverse complement strand
GATATATTGCTGCGTCATCACTTCGACCATCGAAGCGCGCGTCATGCGGGCGATGTAGCCGATGCCGTAGATCGCCAGCGTCATCACCGGAAGCGTGAAATTGTAGAAAGTGATGCCCTGGCTGGCCGAGGCCGCCGAGCCGTTCAGCCAGCCGAGCCATGAGGCGAAGATGACGGTGAAGATGACGCCCGACACATATTCAGGCGTCGCCGTCGAGGCGATCGAGGCCACCGACAGCACGCGGTCGGTTCGCGACCCCTCGCGCATGCCGGCGAGAATGCCGATCAGCAGCGAGATCGGTACCATCACCGCCAGCACCCAGAACATCAGGATGCCGGTGGCGCCGAGCGCGGGAAACAGTTTCGAGGCGACGGTTGCCTTGAACTTGGTCGAGCAGCCGAAGTCGCCTTCGAGAACACCGGAGAAGGTCGACACGAGCGGGTCGTTGCAGAAGGAGAAACGCTGCGCCGGCTTGCCGGTCGCCGGGTCGGTCACCGGCTGCTTGGGCACGAGGCCCAGCCACTGCCCATAGCGGACAAAGAAGTTCTGCCGGTAGCCATGGTTGACCAGCCAGCTCTCGAGCTGCTCGGCCGACGTGTGCATTTCGGTCTGGCTGATCGCCAGCTTCTTCAGATTGGGCTCGAGGTTGATCAGGAAGAAGACGACCATGGTCAGGCACAGCATCGTCAATGCCATGGTGCCAAGACGCCTGATAACGAAGGAAAGCATGGCGGCCCCCTGCCGATGGGTTGGGGTTTGAGCCGGCTATGAAAACCAACCCTGCCGTGACCGGCGGGGCTGGCTGTCAAACAGGCCTTCGGATGCGATCAACCCTGTTTTTGTTGCATGACCTTGCCCACGAGTCCGCAACTTTTTTGAGAAAGCGCGGACCAACAGGGACGGACGATGCAACGGGCGAGGGAAAGGGGCGACGCCCCTTCCCCATGTCGATGCGATCAAGCCTGGTCGAGCCAGACCTTGCCGTAGTCGCGCTCGAAGGTCGGGTGCATCTTGTAGTTCTGCACCGCCTTGACCGAGTGGCTGTAGAGCTTGCGCCAGTACGGCTGGATCAGGATGCCGGAATCCTGCAGGAT
>NZ_RZQG01001385.1:0-1101 GCF_003998635.1 Mesorhizobium sp. M7D.F.Ca.US.004.03.1.1 | reverse complement strand
GAAGATGAAGGTCAGCGGCAGGTTTTCGACCGCCTTGGCGGCGCCGTCGCGGGCAAGCGCCGCGACATGGACATCCTCGCCGGCGCGATAGATGCCGCGTTCGGTCCAGGCATAGACGTCAAGCGCACCGGGCGCTGCGCGCCCGGTGACGCCGCGGTCGGACAGGTCGAAGCCGGCCCGGCCCATGTCGAGGAAGACGAAGTCATTGTCGCCCTGCTTGGCCATCAGCACGGCCGGCACCATGCCGCCGTCGCCGCGCGTCAGGCCGGGGTTGAAGACGGCGTGGCCGTCGGCATCCGATGTCGCCGTGCCGAGAACCTCATTGTTCCTGGCAACCAGGGTCAGTTCGGCGCCTGCTATCGGCTTGGCACTGCCCAGCGAACGGGCAAAGACATTCAACCCGTCCTGGCCGGTATAGGTCGACAGGCCGATGTCGGAGACGACGAACCATTGCGTGGCCATCGAATTGTAGTCGTCGCTCTTGTCGTTGACGGCCTGGGCGGTCAGCACATAGACGCCGGGCTTGCGCTGCGGCACCGCCTCGTCGACCGGGAAGGAGGTGGTGACCTCCTTGTTGAGATCATTGGCGATGTCGAGCTGGCCTTGCCAGACCGGCGCGCCCATCTGCTCGGAAATGTTGGAGATGTCATAGCTGTCGAGCTGGTGCAGGAACTGGTAGCCCGACAGAAGCTGGGCCAGCGAGCGGTCGCCGATGCGGTAGAGCTTCATCTCGGCGGCGTTCATGTTGACGGTGACGACCGGGATACCGCGGCGCGCGCCGGCCGGCAGCACGAAGCTGTCGCCGGTGAAGCGGGCGGACGGTGCGCGGTCCTGGACATAGATCGACAGCACCACGGGAGCCGCGGTCACCTCGCCGATGGCCGCCGGCAAGCCGGCGCGGAAGGTGACGTCATAATGCTGGCCGTGCTCCAGCCCTTCGACGCAGATCTGCTTGTCCTTGGCCTCGACGCCCTTGGGCGGCGCGTTCATGTTGACGGTGACGACCGGGATACCGCGGCGCGCGCCGGCCGGCAGCACGAAGCTGTCGCCGGTGAAGCGGGCGGACGGTGCGCGGTCCTGGACATAGATCGACAGCACCAC
>NZ_RZQG01001384.1:0-1103 GCF_003998635.1 Mesorhizobium sp. M7D.F.Ca.US.004.03.1.1 | reverse complement strand
CTCCTTCACTTCGGACCGTCTGTCTGGCTCGGTTGGAACCGGTTCAAGGACAACTGGGACGACCGCCGAACCAGTTCGGTTCGTAAGGCCTTGCCCTCGGGAGGCTGACAGCCACATCTGGCGCCCGCGACATCGAGACACTCGCATTGTCTTTGCTCAAATGATCGGCGCAATGCATATCAAAATGGCAGTAATATACTACTAAAAATACCTATTGACATATCAGCGTAGCGCTCCTAGCGTTATCATACCGGTGGAACGATCCTTCGGGGCTAACCTAGGAAGGGCGTATCGATGCCCAGGCGCTTTTTTAACCCTCCAGAATTGATTAGGTCGAAATACTATAGCCATGCGGTGTCGGTAACTGCTGGCAGAACTGTGTACATTGCGGGTCAAACACCAACCGATGCAGACAACAATATGCCTGCCGACGTTAGTCTAAAAAATCAGCTTCGCGTTTGTTTACAAAATCTGGAAGTAGCGTTGGCGGCGGCTGGCGGTAAGTTGTCGGACGTCGTGAAACTCCAGACATTCGTCGTCGGCTATGGGGGGCACGTGAAGGACGACGTGATTGAGGTTCGAGGCGAATTCTTTGGCTCTGCGCCACCGCCTGCCTCGTCTGTTTACGAGACCAGCGCACTGTCAGATCCAAGATATCTCGTCGAAGTGGAAGCGATTGCGGTGATTGAAGACTGATTGCAGAAGTTCTATCCACCCAAACAACTCGTTGGAGGCTACTAGATGCGTAGGATCGTAATTGCCGCATTGGGTCTCGCCATGGCCGCATCGGCAGCTGCCCCATCAATGGCTCAAGAGTCGGCGCTCAAATGGGGGTATGATTCCGAGCCAGACCAACCGTTTGTGGATCGCGGACCAACAGGTGACCCGACGGGCTTCGATGTCGACCTAATGAACGCCATGTGCGCGGAAATGAAGACGAAGTGTGAAATAGCCATTACGGTGTGGGACAGTATGATACCTGCGCTGGAGTCAAAGAAAATAGACATCATCTGGACGGGCATGGGTATAACAGAAGAGCGCGAAAAGGTGATCAACTTCACAGACGTCTATCGGAAGTCACCTGCGGCCTATCTATATCCAAC
>NZ_RZQG01001383.1:0-1104 GCF_003998635.1 Mesorhizobium sp. M7D.F.Ca.US.004.03.1.1 | reverse complement strand
GCCGAGGAGCGTGATCGTTCGGCATTGCTGGCCTTTGGCACCCGCCGTAGAAAACAGGATGGCGCTGAACAAGACCGCGTTGGTTGAACACCTAGTAGATGCGAGCTTTCTCCAAACGCGGTCGATCTACCTCGCCAGCAATTACGCGTCTCTCAATCGCGATCTGGTATTGTAATCCTTGAGGGATTTTCGAATGCCCAACTGACCGGAGACCTTCCTGCCGACGAAAGGACCTTCGAGGCCGACAAGGAAACCGGCGCGCAACCTGTGATCTCATTCAACCAAAATATGCGCCTCTCGGGCGGCTTCGACAAAAACTTCTCTTGCAACATCGGCGGAAACGCCGCCGTTTATGGCCTGCTGGCAAGCTCTCAACGCGGACCAATGTTTTTGACTTCCTGCATCGCGCCAATTGCCTCCAAGCAAATCTAGCGCCTGTTGAGCATTCAAGAGGTTGCGAATATTTCCGCCAATGCCGGTGGTGACTGGCACCGGCTTGGAAAACCACGCTTCGTACATGATGGAACCTCAGATGGACCGCACTGCACAAAACGCGCGTGTCGACGAACGGTTTCGTTGAACAGCTATCACCGTTGCGTGAGTAGGTATGGACTGCGTCGCCGCGAAAATTGCATTCGTCACGACTCGTTTCGTAGCCTATTCAGCAGCGATGGGATGTCGGCGCCTCAGCGTAGTATTCCGCTATGACCTGTCCCGCGAGAAATTTCCTGATTTGACAGGCCACGTGAGCCCGCCTGACCGAACCAACATTCTATTAGTAACTCCTAACGTCTGTAGCGCCGTCTCGACATCGAGCAGGATTAGTGGCTCATCTTCAACGACCAGAACCGTCCCGACCATCATTTGTTAATGCCCCGCTAGTTGCGCACTACTACGCGCACAACGCGGTATAGGTTCCCACCAATTGATGTCGGGAAGCGTACGGCGCTCCCCAGCCGTGGGTGGCCTACCGGTCCTGTGGTGTTCCACTGGACCAACTCGACTTCCCTTCCCGGTCACTTCCCGCGCTGCCTTGGCGACTCCGTTGATGAGGGGTCGCCGCAACGGGTTCCGCCAATCCTTGGCGCTACTGGAGACGTGGGC
>NZ_RZQG01001382.1:0-1105 GCF_003998635.1 Mesorhizobium sp. M7D.F.Ca.US.004.03.1.1 | reverse complement strand
CTTCATGGACCGGCCAGAAGAGTGCCGCGGCCTGCGTCAGGTCTTCGAGCGCCAATTCGAAAAATAGCTGCTCGCCCGCTTTCCCTTCTCTGGCTTTTCGATGAAGGGCCTCGTCGTAAGCTGTGCTGTTTTTAATCGCCTCATCGAAAATCGTGGGGTTCGACGTCAATCCCGTCACCGAAAAGTCGGTGCAATAGCGCTGAAGGGTGCCGCTGCTCAGCAGATCGCGGGTGATGTTGTCCAGCCAGAGGCTTTGGCCGAGTTCATGCAATCGGGTTGTTACGTTCATGGCGACCTCGCTGGTGGGCGAGAAAGTGATTCACCCTCGCCAGTCTCATATGGTGCGCGCAGTTCACTCGACCAATATGCGCGCTTCCCGCGCTGCGTCGATGAATGCGTCTCTCGCGACGTCAGCCGAAACACTGACGTTCAAGGCCTGCTGGCATGCCCGTTTCGCGGATCGGTGCTTATCGCTACCTCCGTCACGCCAATGGTCGTTAAGCAGGTCAAAAGCTTGTCGAGCGTTGGTCAGGTTTCGGATGTCACCGCTTATGCCGGTGGCAACAGATATTGGCTTGGAAAACCACGCATCATACATGGGGCGGCCCGCCTCGAATTGGCTGAACTCTCACAACGCGCCTCGTCAGGCGAAGTTTCATCGACAGCCATCACCCTTGCGTGAACCCCAGGTTTTTGAATAGCAGCGGTGCGTTGAGAGCGGTCGCGCAGGCAGCAAGTAGGCGCTGGTCTGGAAGAGCGGACCGAATGCGCTCATCTCTTGCAACTCTGATCGGGAAGGAGTTATCTGCGGAACACAACGCAGTTTGTTAGTCGATAGAAGCGCCGAGCAATGTCGGGGGCCAAATCGCTATCGAGGGTGATATCCCCGCGAATGACCGTCTGTTGTCTTGATGTAAAGGGCGCACACTGGCTGCCGCACTTACCGTTGGGTCCGGAACGTCCGCTGGCGCAGTTGGCCGCGCAGCGCTGAACTTCGGCCTTAGTCGCGATGCTTGCAATCGCGGATTGCGAACCGAGTGCATAGGAAAGGAGCCACCCATGTCCCAAGCACCGAACCAAGAAGACGCCACCAAAAGTCTATATG
>NZ_RZQG01001381.1:0-1107 GCF_003998635.1 Mesorhizobium sp. M7D.F.Ca.US.004.03.1.1 | reverse complement strand
GGTGTCGATGACGATGGTGCCCGCATCGTAACCGGTGAATTCCACGTCTTGCGGCACAAATTCCGGCTTTACCTTGAACTGCTTCTTGGCTTCCCTCTTGGCGAGAGCCTGGTCGAGAGCCCGTGTCTCGGGAAGATATGAGATCGACGACCCGGACGAGGTGCCGCCGAAGAGACCGGCGAACAGACCGCCGCTGCTCGGCTGCTTCTGGCCGATGACCTCGCTGCGCAGCTCGCCATTGTTGCCGGTCAAGGCGACGTTCATCGCTTCCGCCGGAAGCGGCTCGGCCGACTGGATCGGCGCGATCGGTTCGATTGGCTCGATGATCTTGGCAGCCTGCTTCTTGGCCGGCTTGGCATCGGCCACCTCGGCTGCCGGCGCGCTCTTGCCCTTCTTGGCCAGGAACGCCTGCCGTTCCGCGTCGGCCTTGGCCTTGGCCGCCTCGCGCATCGCCAGTTTCCTGGCTTCGAGCGCCTTGGCTTTGGCGGCTTCCTTGTCGGCAACGATCTTGGCCTCGATCTTCTTGATCTGGGCGAGGTCGTCCGGCGTCGGGTTTTTCTTCTTCTTGAGAAGCTTCAACTGCGTCGCATCACTTTTGACGGCGACGTTGATGGCGGAGGTTGTTTCAACCGAAGGCTGTGCGGCCATATTGGCCGGAACGCCAGCGAAAGCGGGGGAACTCATGCCGAGTGCGGCGCAAAGTCCCAGGAAAATGAAGCTGCGAAGCTGCATGGCGAAGATCCGATCGTTCTATGCTTGTTGCCCACGGCGTCGCCCAGCGCCCCCCAAGGGCGCCGGAAATGCCGCGCGCAATCTATAGTCGAATAAGCGCGGGGGCCTCAAGCGTGAGGTCGTGCCTCACCCAGTCGAATCTTTGTGATCCTGCTGCATTTGCCGCGACTGTGTTCAAACGAGCACAGATCGCGGCTTCAGGCGCCGAAGACTACTGGTTCGGGACCTGCGGAGTCGCCGGCGCGGCAGGAGCGGCGCCATTGGTTGCCGGCGGCGTCGAACCAGCGGCAGGCGCCATGGCCGGGGCAGTCGCCGGAGCCGCAGCGTCGTTGCCGGATGGCGGCGTCGGCTTGGCGTTACCGGCAGGCGCCGGGG
>NZ_RZQG01001380.1:0-1108 GCF_003998635.1 Mesorhizobium sp. M7D.F.Ca.US.004.03.1.1 | reverse complement strand
ATTTCCTCATGGGCCGCACCTTCCTCGATATCGACATGGCGCGCGCCGCCGACCTTCTGGGCATGGAGCGGCGCCAGGCGGAAGCCTTTCGCGATCTGGAGCGCGGGCAGTTCATGGCGCTCGGCCCGGCGCTGTCGCGCCGTCCGCTCGGCCTGCGCATCGGCCCGACCGACACAAGCCCGCGCAACGGAACGCCGCGGCTGATGGCGATGCCGGAATCAGCACTCGAGGATGCACGCGCCATCATCCTGGCGGCGCCGCCACCCGAGACCGTGCGCGCGCCGCGCCGCATGACGTCACCGGACCTGCTCGACCAGCTGATGGCGGCCAAGTCTGCGGCGCTGGAAATCCGCCCCGAACCGGTAGAACCGCAAGTCAGCGCCGAGGACCTAGCGGAGCGTCACGAGCGTGTCGACCGTGTGCTGCGCGCCATCCTGGCGCAACCCGACGCGGGTTTTCGCGTGATCGGCGTGCTCTATCAGGAATTCGTGGTCCGTTGCCGCATAGAAGGCCTCGCCTCGGTCGTGCCCGACCTGCCGGAGTTCCGCCGCATGCTGACGCGCGCCCGCGCCGGCCTCGGCTCCGAGACGACGCAGGATGACGCGTGGCGGGACGTTTCCGTCCGCGCGTCGCTGCTGCCCGACGACATGCAGGGCGTGTTCATGATGATCGCCCGTGCCGCGAAGGAGGGCTGGCCGTGCCCGAGCGATGCCGCGATCGCGCGTGCCTACGGCTCGCACTCGCTGCGCCGCGCCCGGCGCCTCTTGACCTATATCGAGGAGCAGGGCCTCATCGTCTGCCAGCTCGACGGAACAGGCCGGCGTACCGTGACGCTGGTCGAACTGGCCTGGGCAACGGCACCGGGCGATCCAAATGCCGCGGAGGTGGAGCAGGGGAGCTTGGCGCTGTGAGGCTGATATGAGGATTTCAGCACAGAGCGGACCGCAGCCTGGCGGCAATGGTGTCCGGATTCGTGTCATGGGGACGCCGAGATCTGGAACAAATCTCGCAAAGGATCTTATCCAACGCTATCTCGGAATACCGGTCGTCTTCGATCAAGGCTTTTGGAAACATGGGATCTTCCCCGCCCTGATGGACGGGCGTGAGC
>NZ_RZQG01000137.1:0-9877 GCF_003998635.1 Mesorhizobium sp. M7D.F.Ca.US.004.03.1.1 | reverse complement strand
CGCAATATTGTGCGCCGGCCGGCGTCGATGTGCCGATCCAAAGTCCGGCCACAACGGTCAGCGCTGCAACCGGCAAGAATGCCCTGAACGACATGATCTCCTCCCAAGCCCGGCCACGCCGCCGCAGCCTCACCCAACGTAACATGTTGCGAGTAAAATTGAAGCGAAGCTGTGGCAAACTGTCCAGGGCTAGGAGGCAACACCGCGCCGGTAGAGAACGCGCCGATCAGTCCGCCGCCTTCATCCAGTGCTGCATCGTGGTCACCGAACGGGCAAGCTGTGGCGCCGGGTGGATTGTCTCGCTGAATGTCGCCGCCGCACGCCATCCCCAGCGCGGATCGGCAAGGAAGGCGCGCGCCAGTGCCACCATGTCGGCGCGGCCCTCAGTGAGGATCGCTTCGGCCTGCTTCGGGTCGTCGATCAGGCCGACCGCACGGGTCGGAATATCCGCACCCTTGCGCACGGCTTCCGCCAGATGCACCTGGTAGCCGGGACCGGTGGGCAATTTCTGCAACGGTGAATTGCCGCCGCTCGAGCAGCAGAGATAGGCGACACCCACGGCCTTGAGTGCTTTCGCGACTTCGATCGCGTCCTCGACGTCGAAGCCGCCATCGACCCAATCCTTCACCGACAGCCGCGCGCCGAGCATCAGCCTTGGCGTTGCCTTCCGCACCGCCTTGGCGATCTCGACGACAAGACGCATGCGGTTTTCCAGCGAGCCGCCCCAGCGGTCAGTGCGCTGGTTGGACAAGGGCGACAGGAACTGGAAGATCAGATAGCCGTGCGCGGCATGCAGTTCGAGGAAATCGAAGCCAGCGCGCTCGGCACGCCTCGCCGCATCAGTGAAGCGTTCGATGAGCTGCAGGATCTCCTCGTCCTCCAGCGCGTGCGGCACGTTCCAGCCGGTATCGTAGGCGATGGCCGAGGCCGACACGGTCTGCCAGGGATCCTCGTTTGGCTGCAGCGGACCGCCGCCCTCCCACGGCTTGCGGTTCGAGGCCTTGCGGCCGGCATGGGCAAGCTGAGAGCCGAATTTCGTACCGGGTGCGGCGACGCGTCTTGCCGCATCCAGCGTCCGGCGGGCGGCGGCCTCATTGTCTTCGGAATAGAGGCCGAGGCAGCCATGCGTGATGCGCCCGCGCCGCTCGACATCGGTCATCTCGACCGTGACCATGCCGGCGCCGGACATGGCGAGGTTCATCCAGTGATAGAGGTGCCAGTCGCTGGCCGAGCCGTCTTCGGCCGAATACTGGCACATCGGCGCGACCGCGATGCGATTGGGGAAGGTGAGGCCGTCGAGAGTGATCGGCTGGAAAAGCGATGCTGTCATGAAATGGGGCTCCGGGAGGGGTAAGCCGCTATCTAGGCAATGGATCGGAAGCGCGCCAGACACGAGACGGTGAAACGCCTTTTTGAACCGATTGTCTACATTGCGCAAATGCCGGTTCGCGGCTACGCCTCGGCCGGGTAGCATGGAGACCGTGATGGAAGATCGCATTCGCATCCGTTCGGAAGAGATACTCTCCGACGACTGGGCCGTCCTGAAGAAGACCGTCCTCGACTACCGCCGGCGTGACGGCGAGTGGGAGACGCAGGTACGCCAGACCTATGATCGCGGCGACGGCGCTGTGATCCTGCCTTACGATCCTTCGCGTTCGACCGTGCTTCTGGTGCGCCAGTTCCGCTATCCCGCCTACGTCACCGGCCATCGCGAGCCGCTGATCGAGGCCTGTGCCGGGCTGCTCGACGAGAACGATCCAGAGACCGCCATCCGCAAGGAAGCCGAGGAAGAACTCGGCTACCGGCTGCAGAACGTCGAGCGGCTTTTTTCGCCCTATATGAGCCCGGGCAGCGTCACCGAACGGCTCTGGTTCTTCGTCGCCCGCTATTCGCCCGCCGACCGCATCTCGGCCGGCGGCGGCGCGCCGGAAGAGGGCGAGGACATCGAGGTGTTGGAAATGCCGCTCGACGAGGCGCTGGCCGGCATCTCCGACGGTCGCATCATCGATGCCAAGACGATTATTCTGATCCAGCATCTGAAGCTGAACCCGATCCCTGCTTGACCCTCTGCGGCTATCCGGCGCCTTGCCGGCATCGGAGCGCTGGAAAATGGGTGCCATCAAAGCAGGTCATGGATGGCCGCGAGGGCGCTTCTCGAGGGCAGGACAGACGAAGCGCTGTCGGCTTTGCGTTTTGGGAACCATTTTAGTGCTAGCTAATTGAATCGTGGTTTTGCGAGTCAAGCATGCGTTTGAAGTCCATCAACCGTTCACTGCTGGATTTACGGAAAGAATAACACCATGCCCCCCATTGATCCGCCAATGGAGCGACGCTCTCACGCTCGTGGGATTGTCCTGAAGGATGCGACGATCATCACGGACGATGCGAAGATCGGTTGCTCCGTTAGAAATCAACACGCTCATGGTGCGGAATTGCGGGTGGACCCCGGCGTCACAATTCCAGACCGTTTCGTCCTTCTAGTGCCTGAAGATGACGCCAGCTATCGAGCTGTGGTGCGGTGGCGAAGGCGTGAGCGCCTTGGCATTCAAATATACTGAGTTGGGAGGTCGCGTGCCTATTCGGAGAAAAGCAACGGAAGCAGGGATTTTTGATCCATCCGAACTGGCCTTGTTGGGGCGCGTTTTTGAGCAACTTAAGCTCAACAGCCAATCGACTGAAGCGCGCAGCGCGCTCGCGTCTCGGATCATCGCAAACTACATGGCCGGCGTAACTGACGAGCTAGAGCTGGTTTCGCTTTCCAGGCAACCCTTGGGCCGCTAGAGCAATTCCAGGAAAAGTGTGAAACGGTTCTCCGTGCGGAATTGCGTTAAAACAAAGAGCTCTTGGTCGGCAGGACTTCAGTCTTAATTGAGACGTGGCTAATATAGATATACGCTGGTCGGTGCGGGGCAAGATCCCAAACCAAGCCCACCCGCAACGGCCCGGCACGACCCCAACGTCCCCCGACTGCGAGCGTGCCGGGCCGTTTGTTATGCGGCGCGCAGCCGTCTGGCGCGTGTTCCTTCGGTTCGGCTCGTTTGCCAATGATTTTGATTTAGAGCAATGCAGCTTCGGGTTGTCGACCGTAGAAAATTGGCTGCAACCGTAGGGACTTGGACATGACTTTTCATGCAACGACCAGTCGCACTGTGCTCGGCACAGTCGTCTCCATTCCAGCAATAGGAGCCGCTGCAGTGGAAAGGGCTTCTGCTGCAAACTTGAACGAAAGGCCGATCCTGGCAAGCTTTCGGCGTTGGGTGGCGCTCAGGGAATCGATCTCCTTTGACATTTCCGACAATGATCTGGTTCGCGTGTATGCTGACATGTCCAGCATCGTGGAAACCATGCTCGCAACCCCGGCCACAACCACCTATGAGTTCGCGGCGCAGTTCATGGTCGTTTGTAGCGGCGAGGAGATCGAATATCGGCGAGCCGGCCGCGAGCTCTATGCTCACGCGCAAACCCTTGTCGGTATGGCGTCACTGTGAGCAGGACACCGGCGCTGCCCCTTCAGTTCATGGTTCGTGTCGCGACGCCTGACATTTGATGGCTGCGCTGGGAACGCCGTCGTTTCCGGGCTGGTTCAAGCCGAATCTTGCACAAATCACAGCAGTGGTGCGGACGACGGGAATCGAACCCGTACGATCAGAGATCGAGGGATTTTAAGTCTGATTTTCTGTGGTGTGGGCGACGGGGGTCGAACCCGTAAGTCCTTGAAAGGACGAGGGGTTTTAAGCCCCTTGCGTCTACCAGTTTCGCCACGCCCACGGCACAGTGGCACACGTTTGGCACAGCTTTGGCACACTGTCACGCACGTCTTAGTCGGCGGCCCCGTAGGCGACAAGCAGCCGCACTTGGTCGGCCTCCTGTTTGTCCAGAACCATGCGGTGGCTCCTGCCGTTCGAGTGGCCGCGAAACTGCCAAACCGTCTGCCAGTTGTCGTCCGAGAAGTAGACGCGACCGTCCAGCATCTCGACCTTCTTCCGCTCAGGCTTGGGCGTGGGCTTCCTCATGCTGCCTCTAGAGCCTTTGCGGCAACGTCGAGGTTCTCAGGGATCAGGTGGGAGTATCGTAGTGTCATCTGGATGCTCTTGTGACCCATCCACAGCTTGATGCGCTGCAGATCGACGCCACCCAGGGCGAGCCGGGTTGCGCAGGTATGACGCAGCATGTGCGGGACAAAGTTCGGATCATCCTCGGCCTCGAAGTGCGCCCGGAGACGTTCCCAGTGGCCACGGAAGGTGTCCCTCGGGTACTCGGCGAACGGCATGTCGGCGTTGGTGGTCTTGCAGATTTCGTCCCATGCCACCTTGGCCGTGGCCGTCAGGATGATGCGCCGCGTGGTGCCGTTCTTGGTCTCGCGGAACGTCACGAAGCCGCCATGCACGTCCTTGCGGGAGAGCTTGTAAGCCTCGCCCACTCGGCAACCGGTGTGCAGCAGGAAGCGCGTCAGGGCGCTCGCCTCGACCAGCCCGGCGTGTTTGAAGAACAGGTCGGCCTTGTGTTCGTCGGCCTTCGTCCACACGCGGTCGCGGGCGTTGCCTTCCTTCGGGCGCTTCCACGTCGGCATGATGGTGATCAGGTCCATGAACAGCGCTCGCTTGAGGACCTTCGACAGAACGGCGAGCTTGCGGTTGATGGTGCCGCCAGCCTTCCCGTCGTTCATCATCTTGGTGATCATGCGGTCGCACATGTGCTTGTCGATGGACGTGAGGGCCGTGTCAGCCGGGATGTAGCGGTACAGGACCCGCAGGTTCGTGTGGATGGCGAACTGGGCTTTGTTCTCACCCCATATCCGGTTGAACTGCTCGTTCACGAAGGGACCAAAGGTGGTCGTGGTGGTCGGCGCGAAGCCGCTGGCGATTGCCCGCTCGTAGGCCTCGGCCTCCGCCTGGGTGGCGAAGGTTGGTCGCTTTCGGACGCCGTCGATGAGGACGTCAGCTTGCCATCGTTTACCCCGTTGCCTTGCCACTTGCCTTCACTCCTCTGATCAGTTCGTTGATGAACGCCGTGCCCTTGTTCGTGAGCGCCAGCGACCGCTTGCGGCGATCCTGCGGGTCGAAGTCGATGGTGATGTACTCAAGCCCACCCCGCATGTCCTTGTGGCCTTCGCCCCAGTAGTAGACATTCCGCGACGAGGTGCCCGACTGCATCCCGACGTTCTTCTCGATGTCCTGCACAGATATTGCGTCGCCCTTTGATCGGGCCGCTGCGATCTCCAGCAGCGTGAGGACGGTCGACACCTGCATCTTGGTGTCATGCTGCGCGAACTTGCGCAGGCCGCTGATCACGGCCATCAAGGCTCCGTAATCAGACATATCGAGGAGTTCGGTCATCGTGGTTTTCCCTGTTGGTTAGCCGCACCTCTTCTCTAACAGAGAGGTTGCGTTATCGTCAACTTCTGCGCGAGTGCAGACGATTGGAGTGACGTCAAAATCATCGGCGTCGGCTGCGAGGCCGTCCTTGATCATCTGGTGCCCGATCAGACACGCATCCCAGTGATCCTTTGAGGCGGCGAGCATTTCGCATACGGGGTTGCCGCCGTCTTTCGTGAAGATAATCCGCATTTTAACTAAAGTTCCTCGTTCCCAGTTGCCGATAGGTCGCGCAGGTCACCCCTTGCACCCCCGTATAAGGATGCCTGCGCTACCGTCGGTGTAATTTTCAGAAACATTCAGTGAACGCAACTGACGGAATGTCGCATTGACTACGCTGCGAGGCTGTACTCGGCGTAACGCTGACCCGTGTGGTCGACCTTCATCTTCCGCTCGATCTTGTGACCGGCCTCTTTCAGGTCGACGATGCGGCGGGATAGGGAGCGAACCTTGAGGACATTCGCGGCCTGCACCCCGGTGATCCGGCCAGACGCCTGCAGCATCTTGAGGACGTCGCGGGCCTGAGGGGTCAAAGGCTTGGTTTTCACGGGTTCGTGACCAGCCGCAGGCTCGGCCAGGGCGAAGCTCTCCGGGTAGTAGCCGCCGTTGTTCTGCGACCATGCCTTGATCGGGTCCGTCCAGATCACGTCGAGGTACGAGGCACCATACTGGCTGTGGTATCCCTTGGGGCCGACGATGGCCGTGGCACCCGGCAGGGCGTTCATCTGTCCCTCATGGGCCAGCAGGATTAGCTTTGTGCCAGCGGTCAAAGTGCGAGCGAGGGCGACGGTGAGAGCGGTCTTTGTCATGAAATTAACTTTCCTTGCTTGAATGTTGTGGACAGGTGATTTGGGTTGCGGATCAGTCCCGAGGGGCCGGTGAGATTTCCCTGCGGATCAGCGTCAGGGCGTTGTCGAGGCCGTAGTAGGCGCTCTTGATGGTGCGCTCGGCGTCCTTCGGGTCATTGACCTTCTCGATGGCCGAGGCTGCGGCGACGATGGTGTCGGTCAGCAGCGTGATGATCTTCTGCGTGTGCATGTTTCAGTCCCTCCCATTGAGCCAGCGGTCGAGCCAGCCTTGCTTCTCGGTGTCGGTACAGGTGTTCACGGCAGAACCTCTCGATAGGTTGTGGTTGGGCGGCGTCCCTTGATCCAAGGGGGCGTGATCTTCCAGAATGTGCGACCGTTCGCGGTGATCAGGTCTACCCGCTCGGCCTCTTGCGCTTGCGCCGGAAGGTCGCCACGGCGGCGCATCCATAGAGGACGGCGAAAGCTGCGAGGGTGATAAGCGCGGCGGTGTCGCGGCTGATCAGATGGCTCATGCATCGCACCTCCAAGCGTCGATCCTGACGGGCTTGTTGCGGACGACGACCTTGCGGCGTCCGGCGAAGATTTGAGCGACCAGCAGGCAGGCCTTGCGGGTCCGGTGGAAGCCCATGAGGGTCTTGCCGCCGTCCTTATGCTCGTTGTGCAGCAGCCAAGTGTCGCCGCTGGTGGTGCGTTCGGCCAGCTTCTGGCAGACGTATGTGATGTTCATATCTTGACCCTCTCCAGCCACTGACAGCCGCGCTGGTTGCGGATGCTCCTAAGGATGCCGGTGTCCTTGCCAGCCATGTGCCGCCCCTTGTAGGCGTAGGACAGCCACGCGGCTTGGAGGTACTGCCGCCACTCGCGGCCATACTCGGCCTTGAAGGCCAGAAGCGCCTCGCGCTCCTCGTCGGTGATGGGTGTGTCGCTCATGGTGTCCTCAGGAGTAGGAGGGCGGGAACGACGCAGACGAACGTCCACGTCAGCAGTCCGATTGCGATCCACGGCATCACGCGGCCTCGCGGTACAGGAAGGGAGCCGCAGGGAGCTTACCCCACTGGTCGGCCATGGCGTTGGCGATGCCGTCGAAGAACTTCGAGCGCTCGGCCCACCGGGCGGGACCCGGCGAGACGGAATGCACCCGCTGCTCAGGCTTGGCGTCCGAAGGGAGCCCCAAGGCGTCACGGCATTCGTCCCATGTCCGATAGGTCGGCACGAGCGGGTCGAGACCACGCATCCAGAGGCATGTGCGCTTGCTCTCAGGCTCGCCGTACTGCCACGGCTGGACCGACTGAGCGAACGGGGCGTAGTTGCGGATGCGGTCCTTGGCGTGTTGGTGCATCACAGGGTTCTCGATGCAGACGCGCTCGATGGGCGAGTTCCAGAAGGCCGAGAACAGTTCCGCACCCTCGTCGAGCTTGCGCCACATGAAGGCCAGGCGCTCGTCGCGGCTCATGGTCTTGTAGGCAGCGATCTCGACCGCGCTGTAATGCTCGGCGGTGAGCTTGCCGGGCGGCTCAGAGAGCCACCGGACCCCTGAGTTGCACAGTCGAGTGCAAGGCGGATGAGCGACCATGAGGAGGTCCCAGCCATCGTTCAGGAAGTCGCGGGCATCGCCGATCAGGTGCTTGTTCGAGCGATCAGCAGACGGCAGGAGGTCACAGGACCACGCGTCGTGACCACGGGCGGCGAAGGCGCGGCGAACGGTGCCCGAGTATTCGCAGGCGACGAGGACCCGCAGCGGCTTGTCGGTTTGGGTATAGGTCATTTCGAGGCTCCCGCGAGGAGTTGCTTACGGGCGGCAGCGTCCAGCCCATACGGGTCGGGTTTGAAGTCGAGGTCGAGGACTTCCAGCGCCTCATCCAAGGCATCGTGCGGGTCGCTCATGATCCGGTGATGCATGAGGTACTGAGCCAGCTTGACCAGCACGGTGACGGTGTGAAGCGACTTGGCGACAGGCTTGCCGGTCATTTGGGTTCCCTCAGGGTCTTGATGAAAAACACGGCGCAGAACGTGATCAGGCCTGACCACAGGACGACGGCGACTAGGCTCTCGACGACGGGCGGGCTCACAGCCACAGCCTCACGAGTTCAGCCACGATGCCCCTTGCGAGGAGCCCGACGATCAGGTCGGAAAAGCACAGGATGTAGACCATCCCGGCCAGCATGGCGGCGGCAGTCCATTCGAGGGCGCTCATTAGAGGAACCTCACGAAGCGGCCACGCTCGGTGATCTTGACGCGGTAAAGCGTTCAACGCCGCGAGGAAGGGAGGCAAGTCCACCTTCTCGTTTGGCGGGAAAAGCTACAACACCAAGGTCGCCGCGACGACCCCGAAGAAGGCCCCGCGCCTACTCCGCGTCCCGACAGCGGTAAGACCGCATCGACCTCCAAGGCCAAGGCTCCCGCCAAGACCGCCACCAGCGCCTATCCAGCCAACATGAGTTCCCGCAAGTCGGTTAGCAATGACACGGCTCGGGCCAACATGGCCAAGCGTCCAGCCTCTACGAGGTCGATGCGGACGGTAAGGCCGTCATGCACGAAGAACCGTACACCAACTGGCGCGGCGACAAGGTGACCCGGCAGAACTACGTCACGATCCCCTCGGAGTCGTGGGCGTTCCGCGTCGTCGTCAAAAGCTTGACGCCGAACCGCAAGGGCAACTCGTTCAGCGACCCGAACGACGTCGTCGTCATCGCCGAGCAGGCCTTCGGCAGCAAATGAGCCCCGAGGACATCGTCCGCGAGGCCGAGGCCGAGCTTGCTCAGGAGGCCTTCCGAGAGGCCGTGGCCGAGGCCAAGACCCGCATCCTATCCCGCAGAGCGCAGCCGTGGTGGCAGCGCCTGATCCCCTTCACCGCGCCGATGAACTGGGAATACATGCGCGATATGCATGAGTACCGGGGGCATCACCTACCGCAGCTTCCGGTCCACCTCATGGGCCGCAAGATCGAGGTCATGCACACCATGGGCAACCACTGGGACAACTTCCGTCCCATCGACGCCCAGCCGCAGTTCATGCCCAACCGGGAACGCAGGAGCCTTGAGGACTTCGTCCACTTCGCCCCGGCCCATACCCGCACCCAGCAACTGATCATCCCCGAGGACAGCGTCGAGGAACTCATGGCCCGCATCCTCAAGATGCAGCAAGGGCCGCGCATCGAGCGCATCCGTGAGGAAGTCCGAGAGGGCGAGCGTGTCTCGTTCCAGCCTCGCCAGAACTTCCACGCTCAGATCATCAGCCTCGCTGCATGAGGACACTGACCCGAGGCACTCACACTGCCTCAGGGAAAACCGCACTGATCCGCAAGGGTCCAAGCGGCACGACCTGGGCGCAGTTCGACGACATCCGCCACCCTCACGCCTACCGCTGGCACCTCTATTTCCGGCGAGACTTCAAGGTCCACGACCTACGGACCACCGAGCCTTGGCAAGTCATCTGACGCCAAAAATCCATCCAAATCAATGCACTATCGGAGATATTTCATGTTCAATTCCGTTTCCAAGATCACCAAAGCCCTCAACAAGATGGTCGACAAGCTCCACGCTCACGCCATCAAGCAGGAAGCCAAGACCGAGCGCCTCGCCGTCGACATCGAGATTTCGACCGCCGCCCATGAGCGCAAGGTTGCCGCCGCCATCGCGGCCCACGAGGCCCACCTGACGAGGCTCGCAACCAAGCGCCTCGACGCATTTGGCG